>JAKQNO010000051.1 GCA_029565735.1 bacterium | reverse complement strand
GATTCCAAAACATTTCCATTTTTGTCAGCCGCCACATAACCCGCCATAGGAAGGGTTATTAAAGGTTCATATCCCCTTGATATACAGTAATCTAAGAAATTATTAAGCACTGCGCCCGGCAGATTCGCGCAATCATCCGCGCTTACAGGATTTTCCTGAGAACCGCACAAAAAATTATCGCTTGAATGGTACCAGTCGGAACCGGCATTGCTGGCGCTGTTTTCCCAGTTATACGCGGTGATCCTGTTGCCGCCAAAACGCATGCAGGTTAAATTCTCATTACCCTCCATCTGCTGGTTTGTGCCGTAGATTAAAGGGCTTATAGCCGCCCTTTCAGAGGATGTATTAATGGTTATTGACGCTGAAAACGCCAAAAACGGGGCTGATAAAACCGCTATGAAAAGTATTATTCCTGAACGAAATACTTTATCCGCATTCAAATCCTAAAACCTCCTGGAAAATAATGATAAAATGTCAAAACTCCAAAAAAAACACGCCCCTTTTTCTTAAAACCTATTGTATAACACTGTTTTTTTAAAGTCAACAAGCCATAATGATATTGACAAAAACCTTTATTTATAATAAAATTTATCATTATTTTGAAAATCTTAAGGAGGTTTTTTAAAGCAATGCCAAATTTAAACGCGTCAAAGAAAGACTTAAGGAAAACAAAGAAAAGGACGGCAAGCAACAGCGCCGCTCTTCATAAGTTAAGGACACTTATGAAAAAAGCCAAAACAACAAAGGATTCCAAAGACGTTATCGCGGCTGTTTCTGTTATTGACAAAGCCGCCAAGAAAGGCATTATCAAAAAGAACGCGGCATCAAGGTATAAAAGCAGGATTGCATCTGCCGCAAACGCCAAAAAAGCTTAATTACCCGTTCTTTTCCTTTAACAGCGTAAAAAGTCTTTCAAACATAAGAGTCAAAACTGATTTTGCAAGATCCCGGTGGGAAAGTTTGATTTTCCTGTCGGCTTCCCTGAAAATTGAAACAACTTCCTCATAACGGACCTTCTTGAACAAGCGGGTCCGTTTTTCTTTTTCTATGAAGAACACTTTGCCGCCAAGCACGGCCCTTGCCCTGAAAGCATTTCCCTGCATTTCATAAAAGATATAGATGTAAAGATCCTTTATTGATGAAAAAACCGTGCCCAGAATAGCTTCCGGGCTGCTGTCATCATAAAGCGCGTCAAGTATCTTATACGCCTGCGCCGGCTGCATATTTTGTACCGCAGCCACAAGCGCCCAGATATCATAATCTTTTGTGACGCCGCGGACAGAATTAAAATCCTCTTTGGTAAGTTCTTTTCTGTCCCCGGCAAACAGCATAAGTTTGTCTATTTCATTCTTTATGGACGAAATGTCCCCGTTTGACTCCGTTATTATGTATTCGGCGACATCTGCGTCAATTGTCACGCCGTTTTTCGCGGCGTATTCGGCGGTCCATTTTCCAGGAAGTTCCGCGGCCTGGTTTTTGGAAACTTCAATCAGATTTCCTTTCCCGATGCCCCTGGCTTTAAGCTCTTCCCGTCTGGCAGGTGTAATTTCTCCGGATGTCGTCATCAAAAGGCATGTACCCGCGGGTATAGACTTCAGGATATCAAATATTTTCCCAAGGTTTTCTTTGTTTAATTTGTAGAATTCTTTCAGGATTACCAGTTTTACCGGCGAAAACATGGACGCCGTAAGTACGGCTTCTATGGCTTCATCAACCGACGCTGCTGTTTCCTTTTCTGAATAATCAAAAACCTGTACTGCGGAAGGGTCGTCGGCGCCTTTAAACAGAGCGCGGCGTATTTCTTCCGCGGTTTCGCGGGTATAAAAATCGTCTTCAGCAGCAATTATGTAAAATGATTCGGTTTTTGAAAATGACAAAGCCATTTTAGTCTTTTATCTCAAAAAAAGTCATTGCTATCTTTCTTCCGTTCAGGTAAAGGTCGGCATGATACAGGCCAATCTCATCAGGCAACAGCCCCTGCCCGTTTTCCGGGTACATCTGTTTAATGCCTATATAGTCCGCCACCACGTAAGGAAGGTATTCCCTGTTGTCCACAGTTACTTTTTTATTCTCTGACAAGCTTCTGTCCCAGTTTAATATCTTTTCCGCTATTGTCTTTCCAGAAGGAGAAATAATCCTTAACTCAAATATATTGGATATCTCCACTTCTTCCGTATTGGCGCCGGAATACACGGCATAGGGATTTTCAAAATAGTGGTTTCTTTGTTTCATACCCGGCGATAACTGTTTGTCCGGAAAAAGCAGATACGCCCAGTACTGAACAACCTGGTGCTGCGCGCGGAAAAACCAGTTGGTGGTATCAGCAGGATAGTTATTGATAAGCCCGCTGCACGTTGTTATATGGCCTATAAGCACAGGCGATGTTTTTTCCGCGAAGGCCGGCGAAAAAAGCGCGCACAGCGCCGCGGCTATAATAAGGCGTTTCAATTCATGCTCCCGTATATTACTCTTCTCATTATCTTGGACGAAAGCTGGTCAAGCACCCTCTGCCTTGCGCGTTCTTCGTCTTCGGCTGGCATTCCAAGGTTATTTACAACGTAATATGTTGTTTCTTCCCACATATCCTTTGTCAGCCAAAGTTCGCGCTGCTGCTTGTTGTCAAAGAAGGTTATGTTTACGTATATCCTTAACCTGTACTGCTGCGGCACCTGATTATTGTCAAACAATATCGGGGTCTGCGCGTATTTGGTAATGGCGCATTTTATTACCGCGTCGGACTGATATTCGTCAAGTATGGTCACCCTTCCGTCAGCAAGAAATTCATCAATTGTCTTCTGCGTGACATACTGTTCAAGTCCGTATTTGTCGGTTTTGTTTATAAACACCGGAACTGAAATGGTTTTAACATCAGGCGCAAGGTTGGGCTGCGGAATATAAGAGGCGCATCCTGCCGCCAGCGCCGCTAAAACCAGCAGTCCTAACATGACTTTTTTCATTATTATTACCTCCTTTTTTAAAATCCGGCTTTTATTATTTTACTACAATATTAAGCAATTTGTTGGGTACAAATATCTTTTTTACTGTTTCTTTTCCTTTTGTCCATTCAAGCACTTTGTCCGACGCGAAAGCCGCGGCTTCCGCTTTTTCCTGCGCCGCGTTAAGTTCAAGCTTTACCTTGTCCCTTATTTTACCGTTGACCTGAATTACAAACTCCACGCTGTCTTCAACCGTAAGCGCGTCATCATATGACGGCCACTTTGCTTTAAATATGCTGTCTTTATTGCCAAGCATTTCCCAAAGTTCCTCGCTGAAATGCGGCGTCATGGGCGCCATTAACAGCACCATGCTTTTAACCGCGAATTTAATGACAGGAGCGTCTTTGACCGGATCAAGCTCTGTCGCGTTAAAGACGTTAAACATTTCCATAAGGGCGGCAACAGCAGTGTTAAACTGCTGTTCAACGCCTATATCATTTGTCACTTTTTTAATGGTCTGGTGCGTCTTTCTTACAAGTTTTTTCTTTGATTCATCAAGCGAAGCGTAATCAAAAACATCAGCCGCGTTTTTAACAGAGTCAATGTACTGGGTGCATTTTCTCCACACCCTGTTTATAAACCTGTTTGCGCCCTCAACCGCTTCATCGTTCCATTCAAGGTCGGCCTGGGGCGGCGCGGCAAACAGCATAAATAGCCTTGCCGTGTCAGAGCCGTATTTTTCTATCATATCATCGGGGCTTACTGTATTGCCCTTTGATTTGCTCATCTTGTTCCCGTCTTTTATTACCATTCCCTGCGTCAGAAGTTTCTTAAACGGCTCGCTGCAGCTTATCAGCCCCAAATCGCGCATTACATAGGTAAAGAACCTGGCGTAAATAAGGTGCATGCACGCGTGTTCCGGCCCTCCCACGTACTGGTCAACAGGTAATAATTTATCGGCTATATTTTTATCAATAGGCAGGCTGTTGTTTTTTGGGTCGCAATAGCGGATAAAATACCAGGACGAATCCACAAAAGTGTCCATTGTGTCGGTCTCTCGCCTTGCCGGGCCGCCGCATTTCGGGCATACGGCGTTTAAAAATGACTTTGAAGTTTCAAGCGGGTTTCCCTTGCCCGTAAATTCAATGTCACGCGGAAGTTTTACCGGAAGGTTTTCTTGCTTTTCCATCACAACGCCGCACTTATCGCAGTATAGAGCCGGTATAGGGGTTCCCCAGTAGCGCTGGCGTGATAACAGCCAGTCTTTTAACCTGTAGTTAATCTCTATCTTTGCCATGCCTTTATTATTCATCCATGAAGCTATTTTTTTCTTTGCTTCATTATTGTTCATGCCGTCAAATTCGCCTGAATTTACAAGCACGCCTTCATCTTCATAGGCGTCCGTCATTTCTTCAACCTTTAAAGTTTTATCTTTGGGCTGAATTACCACAATCATAGGCAGGTTATAATTTTTTGCGAATTTAAAATCGCGGGAATCGTGCGTGGGGACAGCCATGATGGCGCCGGTTCCGTAATCCATAAGCACGTAATTCCCTATCCAGATGCGGACCTTTTTGCCGTTAACGGGATTTATTGCGGTCTCGCCGGTATCAACGCCCTCTTTTTCAAGGGTTAAAAGCGTATCAACGGTGACATCCATATTCTTTACTTTTTCCCTGAAATCATCAATCTCTTTCTGTTTTTCTTTTGAAGCCCTTGCCCTTATTTTATCAACCATGGGGTGCTGCGCGGCAAGAACGACATACGTCGCGCCGAATATGGTGTCAGGCCTTGTCGTAAAAACAGGAATTTCTTCGCCGGTTTTTTCTTCCTTAAAAAGAATCCTTGTCCCTTCGCTTCTGCCTATCCAGTTTTTCTGCATGGCAAGGACGCGTTCTGGCCATTCAATCTTATCGTGGCCGTCAAGCAGTTCCTGCGAATAAGCCGTGGTCTTAAAAAACCACTGCGTAAGGTCTTTCTGAACCACCGTGTTTTCACAGCGCCAGCATTTGCCTTCCTGTACCTGTTCGTTGGCAAGCACTGTGCCGCACGATTCGCACCAGTTTACGGCGGATTTTTTTCTGTACGCGAGCCCTTTTTCAAAAAACTTTATAAAGAGCCACTGGTTCCATTTATAGTAGGTTTCATCGCACGTGGCAACTTCCCTGTCCCAGTCGTATGACATTCCAAGTTTTTTAAACTGTGAACGCGCGTGCGCTATATTGCCGTATGTCCAGTCAGCCGGATGGACCTTATTTTTTATGGCGGCGTTTTCCGCCGGAAGGCCGAACGCGTCATAACCCATCGGGTGAATTACGTCTTTGCCCTGCATCCTGTTGTAATGAGCAAGCACATCGCCTATTGAATAAACGCGTATATGCCCCATGTGAAGGTAGCCGGAAGGATACGGGAACATTTCCAGCACGTAATATTTTTCACCTTTGCCCGTGGACTTAAAAGTTCCATTTTCTTCCCATTTTTTATGCCATTTTATTTCATTTTCTTTATACGGATAATGCTCTGACATATATAATTTCCTCCTGATTATTTAAACAATGCATAAATTATATCACGAAAAAACGGGAAGTTGAAAGATAAAAAAACGGAGGTACGGATGGTCAGAAGGTCGGATGGTCGGCTGAAAAAACTAAGAACAAATACTTCTGCCGCGGGCTAAAGACCCGCGTCTACCAGATCCAAATCTAACCGTCGTTTCTTCCGACCTTCCGACCTTCTGACCCTCCAACCTTCTGACCCTCCGACCTTCTGACCCTCTGACCCTCAATTCTTTACTCTTTCATATAAAAACAAAACCGGCGGGGGCTTTCGCCTCCGCCGGCTGTTATACTTACAGACACCGCATAAATCAGACTACTTTGCCGCGGGGTTTGTCGCTTTTTCCATCAATTCAAGGTGCGCGTAACGCTCATCAATTGTCTTCTGAATCTGGGCGATAATTGCCTTGCTCTTGTCATCGCCTTTCATAAGATGTTTGAACCTTACCTGAAGTTTAAGGAATTCTTCAACAGGTTTCCTTTTTTCCACGGGATTCTTAAACGTTATTGTGTAAACGCCGTTTTCCACTTCATAAAGGGGCCAAAGGTTGGTTTCAACAGCCATCTTTGACATCTTAACAGTCTGGGACATGTGGTATCCCCATCCCGGAACACACGGTGAATATACGTTTACAAACTTAGGCCCTGTTATTGCCCATGCCTTTTCAAATTTCTTTGTGGCGTCCTGCCAGTAGCCTATTGTTGTCTGTGCAACATAAGGAAGGTCGTGCGCAACCATAATTTCGGTCAAATTCTTGCTTCCCTGTGTCTTGCCTGATACGGCCTTACCCGCAGGCGACGTCGTGGTATGCTGTCCAAACTGGGTCGCGCCGGAACGCTGAACGCCTGTGTTCATGTATGCTTCGTTGTTGTAGCAAACATACATCATGTCGTGGCGCCTTTCCATTGCTCCTGAAAGCGACTGCAGCCCGATATCATATGTTCCGCCGTCTCCGCCTAACGCAAGAAATTTAACGTTCTTGTCATACTTGCCCTGTTTCTTCAAAGACTGCCACGCGCCTTCTATGCCGCTGCAGGTTGCCGCGGAGTTTTCAAAAGCGTTGTGCAGGAAAGGAGTTTTCCACGCTGAAAAAGGGAAAATTGTGGATGTTACTTCAAGGCATCCTGTGGCTGAAACAACCACGATAGGATCGCTTGTTGAACCAAGCACCTGTTTTAAGAATATCGGGAAACCGCATCCCGCGCAGGCCCTGTGTCCGCCTATAAACTTTTCTTCAACCAATGCTGACTGTTTCGGATTCGCCATTGTTATGCCTCCTTTAAGCCAAGGTACTTGACTTCATTGCTGCCCTTGGTGTCTTTGGATATGTTTCTGAATACATTCTTGATATCTTCTATGTAAATTTCCCTGCCGCCAAGGCCATAAATGTAATTATGCATCGGTTTGGCAATGCCCGCGTCATAAAGGGCCGCTTTAATTTCGGTTGCCACAGGGCCTGCCTGCGTGTTCATTGCTTCGGAGCGGTCAAGCACAACTATGCCTTTGCATTTCTTCAGCGCTGCTGCAAGTTCTTCAGCCGGGAAAGGCCTGAACATTCTTATCTTGATAAGGCCGCACTTTATGCCTTCCTGCCTTAACTCTTCAATGGCGGCTTTTGTTGTGCCTGCAGTTGAACCAAGGCATACAAGAACATAGTCAGCATCGGATGTTTTGTATTCTTCAAAGAAACCATATTCTTTGCCGAATACTTTTCCAAATTCTTTGCCGATATCAAGTATGGCTTTTTTGGCGTTCTTCATGGCTTCGTGCTGGGCTTTTTTGTGTTCAAGGTAATAATCCGTAAGCACGATTGAACCGACTGTTATCGGTTTTTCAAGGTTCAACACATTATACGGAGGGTTGTATTCGCCTATGAATTTTTTTACTTCGGCGTCCGGATATGTTTCAAGCCTTTCCATTCCGTGGCTTATGATAAAGCCGTCGGTTGTAACCATTGCCGGAAGGCTTACGTCTTTTCTTTCGGCGATTCTGATTGCCTGTATCATGTTGTCATAAGCTTCCTGGGAATTTTCGGAGAAAATCTGAATCCATCCGCTGTCGCGTTCAGCCATTGTGTCGCTGTGGTCGCAGTGGATGTTAATCGGGCCGGAAATGGCGCGGTTAACGTCAGCCATTACTATCGGCAGCCTTAACGAAGCGGCAATGAACAGAATTTCATGCATGTAGATAAGGCCCTGCGATGAAGTTGCCGTCATTGTCCTTGCGCCGGCCGCAGCGGAACCCACGCAGGCGCTCATCGCGCTGTGTTCTGATTCCACGGTTATAAGGTTTGTGTTTACAAGCCCGTCATTTACAAACGAAGAAAATATCTGCATTATTTCCGTAGCCGGTGTTATCGGATACGCCGCGCAGACATCAGGGTTAATCTGACGCATGGCTTCTGCCATTGCTTCATTCCCTGTCCTTGCTACAATAGTCTTTTCCATTATATTTTATCCTCCTGTTTTCTGTTTTTGTTTGGTTATTTAACGCCGAATTTTTCTTTGGCGTCTTTAAGCGATACCATTAATATTGCGGCCTTTTCGGCAAATGTCGGGTTCTTGGCGCCGTCAAAGCTGTCTATCTTGGCGTTCGGATCATCCTTTTTCACCGCGTTTATGGCTATTGTTGTCTTTGGGCATTCTTCGGCGCAGACTCCGCATCCTTTGCAGTAAGCGTAATCATACTCCGCGCGTTTGCCGTCCTTTACTTTTATCGCGTGGTCCGGGCAGAAGGCCCAGCAGTTCATGCACTGTATGCAGTTCTTTTCCTGCCATACAGGCACCTTGCTTCTCCAGTCGCCTGTATGAAAATGTTCGGACGTGCCGCTTTCAACGACTCCGCCCACGTTTAAGTCTTTCCATCCTTTAATATTGGGTTTGGTTGACATTATTTTTTTACCTCCTCATAAGCCTGTGAAATTGCTTTTAAGTTGCCTTCTATAACTTCGGGTTTTGTCTTAAACTTCTTTTCAAGTTTCTTTTTGGTATCGTCAAGGAATGCCTGCAGCGGCATAAGGTTTGTTGCGCCAAGCAGTGCCCCTATCATAGGCGTGTTCGGAATAGGTTTGCCGATTGTGGCCTGAGCTATTTTTGACGCGTCAATAACAACCACTTTGCCTTTCCATGAAAACCTTTTTTCCACTTCTGCCTTGTCAAAAGGCGTGTTGACAATTAATGTGCCGTTTGCCGGAAGGCCTTTGGTAACGTCTATGGCATCCATAAGCGTTTCATCAAGTACAGCAACAACATTCGGCGCGATTACAGGCGAGTGAATTGTAATTTCTTCATCCGCAATCCTGTCATAAGCCGCGACAGGGGCGCCCATTCTTTCAGGTCCGTATTCCGGGAATGCCTGAACATACTTTCCGGCATTAACCGCTGCTTCTCCAAGAAGAAGCGCGGCGGTCTTTGCTCCCTGACCGCCTCTTCCGTGCCATCTGATTTCTACCATATTCTTCATTACAGCGCACCTCCTTAAGGTGTATAGAAATTTGACATTAAATGCCTGTGTTTTTTGTTTCAGGTTATCAGTTTTGCTGATAAGCTAACAAAACATAGATATATTACCCCTGCAAGGATAAAAAATCAAGGATAATATTCAAAATGAAAAAGGCAGGGCTTATTATGCCCTGCCTTTTATAAACACTATATTTTAAAGGGTTATTCTACGGTTAATACGCCTTCCTGACAAGAAGCAATTGTACCGCTTCCGGTCCTTACAGACGGTACTGCGTCTGATTCACCATACAAATCAATATGCCATATCCCGGGAACCTCTGTCCCTGCAACGTGATAAAACATCTGCAGGCCGGAAATTCCGGGCGTCTGGCAGGTTAACAGTTCTGTTTTAAGCAGATTATTCCCCGCGTCATACAAAGCTACGCGCGTATTCTGTGTGCAGTAATTAACTTTTATGGTAAAGGCATTGCAGTTGTTAAGCTTATAACCAAAGAATTTTATCAGCGTCAGCTGCCCGTGGTAAACTGCAACTTTATTGGCACAAGGCGGCGTGGGCGTGGCAGTCGCAGGCGCAAAAGAAACTGTGAATTCATAAGTGTCTTCAAAACCCGCGTCAGCTCCGTTATAAACAGCGGGCGGATTGTACCCGGCAGCCATTATGGCAACGTGCCACGGAGCGCTTATGTTTTCTGTTTCTGTTGAAGTATATTCATATGAAAGAACTCCGCCATAACCGGAATAAGCGTTTCTTGTCGCAATAATATTATCCGCGCCGTCATATATTGCTATCCTGTACTGAAGATTTGCCGCTACGCAGGAACCTGTAAAGCTTCTGTTTTTGGTTAAAACATTATAATCGTTGTTGTCTTTTATCTTTGCGGTCAGGCATGCAACAACCGGCGTAATTGTGGGTGTCATGGTTATCGTCGGCGTAAGCATTAGCGTATGCGTGACAGTGGGCGTGACCGATGTCTGCGGGGTACATGCAGGCGGAGCAGTGCATATAGGGACAAGAGAATTAAATACATTATTTGTCTCATTAAACTCCGTTATATTTGATGTTGAATCAACGGTAATGACGGAATTGTTCGGCCACGATCCGCCGGGAAAAAATACCGTGCTTTCAGCGCCAGCCGGCATCGCGCCGGTAACCTGCTGCGTGCCGTTCCCCTGCATTGTTATTTCAATAAATCCAACAGCGGCCCCGGAGCCGATATTTTTTATAACAACCCTTGTGCCCACGCCGCCTTCATCCCCGTTAAGGCAGCTGTGCGGAAATTCAAGCTGTGTTACAGCCGATAATACAATAAGATCAGGCAAGCCTGCTGTCTGGCTGCCTGTGGGGGTTGGAGTCGGAGTCCGCGTGACAGTCGGCGTATACTGGGTCAACGTCAAAGTTGCAGTCAGTGTTGATACATGCAAAGTATTTGTGGGCGTGTTTGTGGGCTGCATAGTGCATAAAGGAGGAGGCGTTAAAGTCAGCACATATGTCTGAAAAGTATTATTTGATTCATTGGATTCGGTTATGCTGTTGGAAGGGTCAACCATAGCGCTTACCATAGAGCCGGATGCCGGAGCGTTTTCCACCCAGACATTTTCCGTTTCTCCCGGCGCAAGCCCGCCGTTGTACGCGTAACTTATAATAACGCCGTTAACATCCAAAGAAACAGCGCCTGTAACCGTTACGCATCCCTGATTTTTAAGGTGAATCATAAATCCGGGGTGGCTGTAATTATCCACACATCCAAATGTTACGCCGCTGAAACCCTGCGCTATGCCGGTAATTATAAAATCCGGAAGCGCGCATCCCGAAGTAACTGTCTGTGTGGGGGCAGGAGTAGTAATGCCCGGAATTACAGGTGTTAAGTCCGGAGTTGTCGGATTTCTTTTTGGATTGCAGCCGGTATTTAAAACAAGCGCGGTTATAAAAGTCAGCAGAATGAATCCTGTTAATTTTTTCATAAGAACCTCCCCTATACGCTTTTAACTTATCCTATCTTCTTTGACAAGTTTGCCCGGGAAAAGTTCCATGAATTATTATAATATATTTTTCTTAAAAAGGCAGGTCCTCGTCGTCATTGCCTTTTTTTCCGCTGTAGTCTTCGGGCTCTTCTTTAACAACAGGCGGCGCGACCGGCACGGATTTTTCCAGGTCATTAAATTCATCATATGCCGGCTGTTCGTCAACGCCTATGGAATCGTCTGAATCTGCTGAAAGCGCCTGTTTTTTGCCGTTTTTGTATACGCCGCGTTCAATAAGCGCGCCGTTTTCGTCATATGTTTCGTACGGCCCTTCAAGTTCATTATTAACAGCGGTCATATCGGATTTTAGCGACCAGTTTGAATGGAACGTGCATATTTTGCCGTCAATGACTTTGCCTTCCTTTGTCACTGTGCCGTCCTTTTCATAAATCCATTTTGCAACTTCTTCTTTGCCGTTATAAAACACCATCGTTGATGCCTGCTGTTTCCACCAGCCCCTTGTGTACGATATCTCCTGCCCCTGAGACAGCCTTTTCTGGCCGGGATATGGCATGCTTGTCTTGCAGTCCGGAAAACCCGTGCAGCTTAAAAACTTGCCGAATTTTCCCTGTTTTAACACCATCTGTTTACCGCATTTGGAACATATTATTTTCTCGCTCATTTTTCCTCCATAATAAATTGCTTTTTTATTGGCCAAACATCCCTTTAAGCATATCCGCGGCTTCCTGTGCAGCCTTTTCCTGCATCTTTTTACCTGCGTCTTCACCTTCATCTTCGTCGTTGTCTGTGTCGTCTTCATCAACTTCTTTGCTGTTTTGTTTTTCATTGGCTTTAACTTCACTTTTTTTAACCGCCGGCTGCATTCCTTTTAATAAATTATCCATATCCATAATTTTAATATCTGCCGGTATTACAAATAAAGAGTCATCGGCTTTTATATTCTTTTTAAGTGAAAGGATATCGGATTTATATTTTGACTTCGGGCCTTTCAGCGTTTCCGAAACAGTCCTGTAAATAAAACCGTCAGCGCCCCTCCACTCTTTCACTTTCATGGCATCATCTTCGCCGGCCGTATATTCCCAAACCGTGCAGGCGATTCCATTGATGGTTTCAGAACCGGTTTTTTTTGCTTTATCCCTGTATTCAGAAGCCATATTGGACATCTTCTGCGGATTTGAAACGCTGTTATTGGAATACTTAAAACCGCTTTTTGAAGCGGGAGTATACATATAAGTCGCATCTTCCTTTACTATTATGACCTGATTTTCGTTTTTGCCCGTATCAGGATTTTTATACGCCCCGTCTATCCTCATCTTTTTATTCTTATAGGTTATTTTCTGATCCATGGACATCGGGTATTCGCCTTCCACAACAGTTTTCAGTTCCCACGAAGCGCTTTTGTAAGGTATGTATTCAAAAACATCCGCCGCGAATGAAGCCGCGGCCAATAAAGAAACAAAAATAACGGCCGATAAAATTCTTTTCATATTTTTCTCCTTTTAAAATTTATCATTCAGCGATGAAGGTTCTTTGTATTTTACCGAATGTTTTTTGCATATCATGTTGGAAGCAATCCTTCCCGATTCATAAATGGTGGGAAGGCCGCTTCCGGGATGCGTGCCGCCGCCTGTAAGATAACAGTTATCCAGGCATTCAAATTTATTACGCGGCCTTAAATACAGCATCTGCGTAAGGTTGTGGCCAAGATTAAAGGTAGCTCCGTAATACACATTAAGGTCATCGCGCCACGTTTCAGGCGTGTAAACCCTTTCTTCTTCTATATTTTCCATAAGGTCTTTCATTTCTGTCCTTTTTACCACTTCTTCAAGCACCCGTTTTCTAAACGCGTCTTTTTCTTTCTTCCAGTCAATATTGCCTTTTAAACTGGCAACCGGCACAAGGATATAAATACCTGATTTACCTTCAGGCGCAAGCGTGGGGTCAATTATTGATGCGTTCTGAACATAAAAAGATATCTGATCTGAAAGCTTCAGCCGCGTGAATATATCTTCCACGTTTTCCCTGTATTTCTCGGCAAAGAAAACGTTGTGATGAGGCATATCATATTTCTTTTTCACGCCAAGGTATAACATGAATATGGAGCAAGAGTATTTTCTTTTGGCAAGATTTGCGGGGCTGTATTTTTTAACCTGCTTTTTGTCCATAAGGGATGTTGCCGCGTAGGAAAAATCCGCGTTTACTATAACTTCATCGGCGTTTACTATTGTATCGTCTTCAAGTTCCACGCCTGTGGCTTTTTTTCCGCTGTTAATTATCCTTTTTACGGGCGTATTAAGTTTTAATTTCCCGCCTTCTTCGGCAAATACTTTTGCCATAGCGTCTGAAATTTTATTCAGCCCGCCTATTACGTGATAAATCCCCCATTTATGCTCTATGTACGCTATCATGGCAAAAGCAGCCGGGCATTCCCATGCTGACATTCCCAGATACTTTGACTGAAAAGTAAAGACAAACCTTAACTTTTCCGGCTTAAAATACTTACCCAGCGCGTTAAAAACGCTTTTGCCAAGGTCCAGGTGAGGCAGCGCTTTTAAAAGCGGGTTTTTCATCATATCAAATATGGAAGAATACGGTTTCTGCAGGCACGGAAACAGATATTTCATCCTTTTTTCTTCATTCTTTAAATATGACGCTAACCCTTTGCCTTCACCGGGAAATATTTTTTCAATCTCTTTTTCCATTTTTTCATGGTCATCTGTTACAAGAACCTGTTTATCCGTAAACTTTAACCTGTACATGGGGTCAAGCTTATGAAATTTAAGGTAATCTTCCGAATTTCTTCCTGTTTCCGCAAACATCTCATCAAGAATAAACTTCATCATAAGGAAGGTGGGACCGGTGTCAAAAGTGTACTGCCCAAGTTTAATGGCGGCATTACGCCCGCCTACAACGCCCGCTTTCTCATAAATGGTGACGTCAAATCCGCGGTGCTGAAGTATCATACCTGCGGTTAACCCGCCGGGTCCCGCGCCTACAATTACCACTTTTTTCTTTTCCATTTCACTTTCCCCCTTTGGTCTTTATATGATTGCCTGCCTGATTAATATTCCACATTTTAACGTAAGTGTCCATATCAAATTTTCTTTTTAATCCCGCGGCGTTCATGTACCTTACTTTGCCGAATATTTCCCTTTCGCCCCACGGCCTGTCATGCTTGCCAAAACACCAGGCAGCTCCGGCGTAACCGTTGGGGTCGCGCCCGTCAAGTTCATATTTATCATTCAGGTACAATATTGTTTGATACGCCTCTTCAGGCGATGCCGCCCATTCAATTATTTTCTTGCCCCAGTACATCCTCATATAGTTGTGCATCTTGCCGGTTATAACCATCTGGCTCTGCGCGGCGTTCCAGTATTTATCATGTGTGGCGGCGTTTTCAAGCTGTTCACGCGTATACAGATATTCCCTTTTATCCGATGAATGATTTATAAGCGAGCGTTTTGCCCACGGAGGAATACATTCAAAATTATCATAGTCCTTATTGTAATATACAAAGTTTACGGCAAGTTCGCGCCTTATTATAAGTTCGTCAAGAAACTTGTCAGCGCCCGGGCTTTTGGACTTTAAAACTTCAAGGGCGATATATACGGGTGAAATCTGGCCAAAATGCAGGTATGGGCTTAAATCAGATTCTATGTTTTTATCCGGATGGCTCCGTAAATTACCGTATACCGCAAGCTTTTTTTGTATGAATATTTTAAGCTTTTTTTTTGCCTCTGACGTGCCGCCTGTAAATTCAGCCGAAGGGCTTACGTCCTTTTTTATGCCGGTTTTTTTCAGAGTATTCTCTATATTTTCAATATCCATCCCCTTTGTTTTTATATTAAGGGAGCTTTTTACAGGCATAACAGGCGCGCCGCTTTTCAGGTATGCAGGAACCAGCGCGTTTATTTTTCTTCTTATTGTCGCCGCGGAATATTCCTCCTTTGGCGACGCGGCTTCAACCGGAACCACAACATTGCTTTCAGCCGCGTAAAAAGCGCATTTTATTTTTTCAAGGACAGACTCCCGCCAGATTCTTTGTAATTTTGTATAACCCGTATCAGACACAACCAAAGCGGCTTTTTTTGCATATTCAGCGGCAGCCGCGTCCGGTTCGGCATTAATTATGGCAAGCTGAATCCTCTTTTTCAAAAGCGCGGCTTTTGTTTCTTTAAGCCCCTGCATCATAAAGAAATAATGCCTGTAATTGGCGGAAGGATAAGCGCCGGACAGGCCAAAAACAGCCAGAAGCGGAAGTTTTAATTCGTTTGATTTTCTTGCGGCGAAATCAAGCGCGTCATTATATTCGACGCGCTGTGACGCCTGCATCCAGTAAAGCACATATCCGCCTTTTAGTTCAGGCAAATCATTTAACCTTTTTACCCGTTCATTTGCCGCCATATAAAAACATTCTCCCCGCGCTTTTTATCTCAGTCGCCGCCGGCAAGTTCTTCCGGGTACGGTTCAAAAAACGTCTGGCTTAAAAGGTATTCTTCATTAAACCTTACGGCAAAAAGTTTTAAGATATTAAGCGGCAGCGCCGGAATTATTTTGCCCTTCTGATATTTTTCCAGCATCTGAAGAAAAAAAGTTTTTTCATCTGCGGATATGCCGGTCTTAAAATATCCAAAAGCGTGCATCATAGTATTGACTGTATTTGAAACTTTGGGCATTGACGATAAAACATTTAAAAGATGCTCCTTATATTCCGTGCATAATTCCGTGTATTTTTTGTTCCCGTGCGCCGATAAAAGCCTTCCCATCTTTCTCATCAAAACCTGGTTATAGGACATAAACAGAAGTTTGTTTTCGGAGTGATATTTTAAAAGGCCGGAAATTTTGCCGCCTTTTTCCGCTTCCCTGAACGCGGCAATGGCAAATATGGACTTTAAAAAGTGGTCCCTGATGGCGGAATTCAAAAGCCTTGCTTCGTCTTCAACAGGTATGCCCGGATAATATTCAGGTACTTTTCCGCCAAAAAAACCGGCACCCTTTTTTGTAAGCATCATGCCGTTTTTACCGTATATCTTTACATCCTTAAAACCCGAAGACGGTGATTTGGATTTAAGCACAAATCCGTCAACTTCTCCAAGTTTTTTTAGATATGAATGCGCCCACACGTTCATTTTTTCGGTAAAATCCGCGCCTGTTTCCGGCTGTATAAGCCGCAGTCCGTGCATCTTTGCGTCATCAGATACGATTCGTACGGGTTTTCTGGGCGTGCCAAGGCCTATGGCTGTTTCCGGGCATTCGGTTACGGTATCGGCAAATTTCATCAGTTTAAAGACAAAGTCGCTGTTCACCTTCTGCCCGTCATATCTGCACGCGCAGGTTTCAATACATTTGCTTATGTAAAGCTTTGGCCTGGCTGTATGCTTGTGTTTCACTTAAAGCATCTGCCCTTCCATTTCCCAGTTATTCATCTTTTTTATCTCTTCCCAGTAAGGGCTTGTTGACAGGTGTTCTTTAAACGCCTCCAGAAAATCGCCCTTGTCCGTCCTGTCTGTGCTGCGCCCGGCTTCTGTCATGGATTCTTCCCATTCTTCATTCCATTCCACCATGTCATAAAACTCCCATGCTTTATCGCCGTTGCCTCCGTAAATTAAGCCAAGCATGTATTCCCAGACATAGGATATAAACTCATTTTTATTTTTCTCGGCGTATTCGCGCATTTCTTCTTCAAGTGGCGGCGACTTTTTCATAAGGGCTGGGTTAAGCAGGTATACTCCGTCTTTATAACTTAAAATAACCTTTGGCGCGGTATCCCCGCCAAAACTTGCCCACCAGTTCAGAAATGTGCAGTCGTTTCCGATAAGTTCCGGCACTCCGTCGCCGTTTAAATCTTTAAAAGAAATCCCTTCGCTTAAGCCCTTAATCTCCGCCATCAGTTTAAAGTCATCCTCCGCGGAAAAAACTGAATATACGTTTGAACAGCTGTCTTTTTCCGAATATGACTGAAGGACAAAATCCGGCTTATTATCGCCTGTTAAGTCGGAAAAAGTTTCGGGATTTGCTTTATCAGCGCCCAGCGCTACAATTTTAAAACCTTCTTTTTCACCGGCTTGTTTATTAATTACCGTTTTGCCGTCTTTTATTACCTCAAATACTTTACCTTTTTCCGTTACCTTAATATTAACCGCGCCGGCGCTTTTCTTAGGTGAAACAGTTTCAGAAGATTTTTTATCGCCGTTTTTTTCCGCCGTGGCCGTTGTTTCAACGCCCTGAACCGCGGCAGAATCTCCCTGTTTGCCTTCCTTACCCGTGCTCCTGCCGCATTTTAATACAAGAAGCAGTGCAATAAGTATTATTACTATAGCCGCAATTACCACTATCCGTTTTTTATTATTCATCATTATTTTATTGCCGCTTTTATTTTGTCAAAAGCCGTTTTGTTTCTTGCGGTTGAAGCAAGGCCCTGCGCGCTTATGTATTCGCCCGCGTGCGCTATTCTTTCTTCGGATATCGGATGTGTTGACAGCATCTGTTCAAGCATGCCCGGTTTTGACGTCCTTAACTTTAACAGAAGTTCCTGCACATCAATCATTGCTTTTGGGTCATATCCCGCGGCAGAAGAAAGGAAAGCGCCCTGTTCGTCAGCTTCAAATTCGTTTTCCCTGGAATTTTTTGCAAAGAGAAAGTTTAAACCGATTGCCGATACCATAGAGGCAATCTGCGATTTGGTTGTGCCTTCTTCGCCTTTGGACATCATATTTTCAACATAAGCAAGGCCGTACTGCGCCACAAGCTGGCGCTGCATCTGCTTTACGCTGTGTTTTTTGGCTATATGCCCTATTTCGTGGCCTATTACAGCCGCAAGCTGCGCTTCGTCATTTAAGTTTTTTATTATGCCTGATGTAACGTAAACAAAACCTCCCGGTACTGCAAAAGCGTTTATTTCCGGCGAGTCCACAACCGTAAAAGTATATTTTAACGTGCTGCGTTCAGACTTTGCCGCAAGTTTGCCGCCCAATGCGGAAACATAGGACTGAACCGTTGTATTGGCAAGCGCCTTATACTGAACATCCACCTGGGCCTTTGTAGCAAGCCCCATCTGTGATTCCATTGATTCCGGAATTAAAACCGGATCGTACTTTGTTGAAGTTAAAGTGGCGCACGAAGTGATAAAAAACAAAGCCATTACAAACGAAAGTATCCTTTTCATAAGTATCTCCTTTAAAATTTTCCGGATATACCGGTTATTAAGTATCCGTCATTTATCTTTGTAACAAAGTAAGCGGCTTCATCGGTTCCGGTGTCAAAATATCTTACCCACTTTACCGCGCCCTTATCATCAATATACAAAAGCATTATATCACAGGTTTTATTTATCCCGCAAGACACTCCGGCAGCCACCGCATTGCTGCCGTCTTTTTCTATCCAGTATGCCGCTTCATCGCCCGCGGTTCCCACGGAACGCACCCAGCGGCAATTTCCCAAAGCGTCAACGCTTATCAAATATGCATCAGAACCGCCTTCGCCGAACGATTCGGTCACACCCGCGGCAATTATGCCGCCGTTTTTGACGCCGCATAAAGAATACGCGCGTTCAAAATACTCTCCTCCGTATGTAAAATTCCACATGTTGGAGCCTTTGGTATCCCTTCTGGTCACGGACATTTCGTGAAACTCGGCGCCCGGCGTTTCAGCTCCGTTTAATTCAAAAATATTCCCCAAAGGGTCAATGATGCCGTAATTTCCCCATTCAAAATACTTGATTCCTGAATATCTCTGCAAAAGCGATTTGTCGAAAATAATCTGCTCATAATAATAACCTGTGTCCTGCTGGCTTGGAATTTTTACAAGCCCGGCTTCAATTTCGCCGCCTCCGGCAAGGTTTAACCTTATTCCGTCTTCTCCAAATTCACTTTCGCCTGTTAACCCCCCTTTATCATCACAGTTGATTACAAAAGGATACGACTCTCCGGATTCGGCATCATATTGCCTGCCAAGAATACTGATTTTATCATCAGCAGAAACAAAAACAGCTTCAGCCCACCTTGGATTCTTCGCTTCATACTTTTGAATCCATATCTGATTGCCGTTTAAATCGGTTTTCAGAAGAAAAACAGAGTATTTAGACTTAACGCCCGGAATTTCATCACTTAATATAAAACTTGCCCTGTTGCCTTTTTTATACATCCCAGCCGCAGGTACAGGCGCTTCCGAGTTTTTTTTAATGCTTTCTTTTTTCGCCCCGCCGCACTTAACATAAAGCAGAATTATCACAGCGGCCGCCGCGAGCAGCAAAAATATCCTTAATAAAATCCTTTTCATCTTACCCCCTGTTAAATTAATTGGTTACAGAATATCACTTTTTAATTTTTTTTAAAGAGAATTTATTAAAGACGAGGGACGATAAATCCGAGGGACAGAGGGACAGATGAACGGAGGGACGGAGGAAAACATAAATCAACTGCAATTATTTCCTGCCATTTATATAATACATTACGATTCTCTTTTAAAACCAGGCGCAATATATTGCGTGTCTACTTTTAAATACCCATCTCGTTTCCGTTCCTCTGTCTGTCCTTCTGTCCCTCTGTGCATCCGTCCCTCCGTCCCTCATCTTTTTGCATTTTTTCCCTTGACATAAATGCTATAAAATGCTATAACTTGCTATATGAAGAATATTTTAAAGGAACTTGAACAATACAGGTTAGAAAAGAAGATTTCACAGATGGAACTTGCGGATAAGCTTGACGTTGCCTTCTGCACGGTTAACCGCTGGTTTAACGGCCGCAATTATCCAAGCAAAATTCAGGAATATCACATAGCTAAAATTTTAAAAAAAACAAAAAGGAGCGTGTAACATGAAAAATGACAGGAACAGCTACAGTCCGGGAGTAATCACCATGGAAGAAAGGGAAATTTTAATCAGCAGCAGCGCCGGCGCAAAGAAACTGATGGAAAAAAACGAAAAGACTTACGAAGAACAGGGCAAAACAATAATGATAGACTCTGCCCTTAAAAGGCTTTATCTGGCACTTTAATTTCAATGTTACCCTGCCGGGCGGGAAATTCATCCGCCCGGAGTTTTTTTATCTTCGTTCCCTTCTGCCGGATGAATTCCCCGTCCTGTTCATAATTGACATCTTGTAAGCGCCCAGAATATCATTAATGTGTTTTTCTTTCCCAAAATCCAGCCAGAGCGCGGAACATTCAGTGCACATATCGGCCTGCATCTGCCCTAATTTTTTTGCGGCCATTTTTTTCCCGCAGAACGGGCAGATAAGAAACGGCGGTTTTTCCCTTTTTTCAAAAAACGGCGGCCTTCTGTAATCGCGTTCTTCAGCGCTTATATCAATTGACTTTTTTTCAAGCGGCTGCAGTTTCATTAAAGTTTCCCTTGGAAAAGCGCTGCCTTCGCATTCCGCGCAGTGCAGCATTTCCCT
>JAKQNO010000029.1 GCA_029565735.1 bacterium | reverse complement strand
AATAGGCGCCTCTTCAAAAAAATCAAAATACGGGTGATAATCGGCGCGTTCTTCATAAACGGTGTCCGGAAGCGAAAGCTTTACATTTTTTATATCTTCAGGCGCCATGCCCAGAAATGATTCTTCGGTTTTGATTACCTTGCCGGCCGTTTCATTGATGTCGGTTTTTATGTCCATATCCGGCTTGTCTGTCTGTATCTTTATTTTAAGCTGGCCTTTAACAACAACTTCCTGCCCTGAATCCCCGCCCTGTCCGGCTTCTTCCGCGAAAACAGCAGAAGCAAATAATAATAGAACACAGATGCAGGCCGGTAATACAGCCGTTTTTTTCATATAATCACCTCTCTAATTGGAATCTGAATACCACAACGCCGGTTTCATCAGCAGACCCTGCCGACGGCGCGAATATAAACTGCATAATGGCTTCCATGGCAAGCTGGTCAAGTTCTCCGTACCCTGATGAAGTCTGTATATACGCGTTATCTTTGACGGTTCCATCCGGCTTAACGGTTACATTGACAAATACTTCGGCCTGAATGCCTTTTTCCTGAGCCCAGAGCGGATAAGGCGGCTTTGCAGCCCTTATTACCCTTCTGTTTGCAATCTGCCCCGTAATCAACAGCGCGCCTTTTTTCTGCGTTATCTCTATTTTCTCCTGCGCAGCCGCCTTAACAACAGGCGTAGGTTTGTCTATTTTTACGGTCTCCGGTTTTAACAGCGGCTGGGATGACTTCATTGTGCTTATACCCGGCCTTGCCGAAGGCAGAAAACTTGTGGAAGGTTTCTGGCTGCTTAAAGAGACTTTCTGCGACGTTGTCGCTATTTCCCTTTGCTGCGACTGATTAAGCTCCACTGCTTTAATCTGCGCGGGCGATAGTTTAGTTTTTCCGATTTCATTGCTTATATCTATTTTTTTCATTGCGGGATCAAGCTTTGCCATTTTGTCAAGGGCAAGAGCCTGCGGTTTTGACATTTCAAGTTTTGGTTTTTCCATCATTGCCTGCGGTTTTGCAAGCTCCACCTGCGGCGCCGACTGCTTTATGGGAATTAACTGTTTGAACATATCCGCCACGCTTTTTGGTTTCTGTACTTCCACCGGTTTTTGTTCATCCGGAACCGTTTCCATCATTGTAATTTCAGTCAGCGTGTAGTCGGCAAGCGACCTTTTTTGTTTTGCCTGAAAAGACAAAAACATTAAAAACGCAAGTACATGCACAGTAATAGAAAACGCGAAACTGCCTGAAGTGCCCTTTACGTCAAAATCGCCGGCAAACATTTATATACCCTCTTTTTTATGCTGAGTAGCAAAATATATTTTCTTTGGTTTTACCTTTTTTGCAGCTTCCATAACATCCATTACCTTTCCGTTTTCCAGAAGTTCGTCCGCCTTTATTATAACAACCTGCTCGTCAGTCGCGGCAAGTTTTCTTGCAAGCACTGATTCCATTTGGTCAATGGAAAAAACCACGGATTCATTTACGTTTATCTTTCCGTCCTTATCAATTGTAATGGTAACATGGTCCTCGTTCTTTGATTCATCTGTCGCGGCTTTCGGCAGAGTGACCGAAAGCTTTGACTGCGTCATCATAGGCGCAGTTACCATAAAGATAATAACAAGCACAAGGCAAACGTCAACAAGCGGCGTTACGTTTATTTCCGTTATCGGATCTGCGTCTTCACCGACATCAACACTCATGTCTTTCCTCCATATTGTTCATTTTCAGTTATTTAACGCTTTTCTTCTTTCATAAGCGTAAGGGTTTTTGCCCCGGCTTTTTTTGACTGGTCAAGCACAGCCACAAGAGTTCCGTGCGTAACATCCCTGTCAGTGGTTATCATAACAAGCTTTTTTTCGTTTTTTGCCAGAAGCGCCTGCATCTGCTGTACAAACTGGTCAGCCGGCACCCTGTTGTTGTTGACAAGAATGCTCTTTGAAGTCAGTTTAACCTGAATAGCGTCGCTCTTTGTGCTTTTACCCACCGAAGCAGTCACCTTGGAACTGTTTACTATAATTCCGGACTGAACGGTCATGGGCGCGGTTACCATAAAAATGATAACCAGAACCAGCGCGATGTCAACAAGCGGGGTTACATTTATATTTGTAATCCCTTCGTCGCTATTTCCTCCGGCCTGCATTGGAGCCCTCCGCGTAGTTCGCAAGTAATACCAGCATTTTCTTGGCCATAGCTTCCATTTCAACCGCTATGTTCTTTACCCTTTTTGTATATATGTTAAACATGACAACCGCGGGAATAGCAACGCCAAGGCCCGCTGCCGTTGCGATAAGGGCTTCAGCGATACCTACCATTACAACTTCGGGCCCTCCGCCGGCCGATGAAGCAAGGTCTTTAAACGCTTTTATGATACCAAGAACCGTACCAAGAAGGCCTATAAACGGCGAAATGTTACCCAGTGTTCCAAGTACGCCAAGGTAGCGTTCCATGTTTATTTTCTGTTCCATATGGGCAACTTCCATAAGTTTTGAAACTTCTTCCCTTGGTAAAAACCTGTTTTCAAGGCCTTCAAGAATAACTTTCGGCACATTTCCTTTTGTGTTTTTACAGAATTCCTCCGCCTCTTCAAACTTCTTATCAACTATGTAACCTTTTATTTTGGCCATAAACTTATCTGAATCAAGTTTATTTTTCTGAAAGTAAAGAGCTCTTTCTATCGTGACGCCAACCACAACAATTGAAAGCACAAGCATAAGTATAATAACCCAACTGCTTCTTAACACCTGCATTGCGTCTATCTGGTACCCGCCCGCTTCGCCGGCTTCGGCTGCAAAAAGCACTCCTGCAAACAACGCGGTAAATAAAAGAGCCATTACAAATGACAGACTGCGTTTCATTCTACTTCCTCCTTATTTGATATAATTTCTATTTTTTTGGTTGCGGAGCGGCGGTTTTAAAAACATCAGGATACGCCTGCATTATCGTCGGTATCCTGTTGACCGCAAAATCCACGTATTCCTTTGTCCCGTTGCTTGTTTTAATTATTTCATAAATCCTGACAGCGTTCTTCCAGTCCTGCTTTTCCTCGTATTTCCCTGCCAGGTCAATTAACCCGTTAAGCCTGTAGACATTGTCCGCCGGCTTGACGTCAATAAGCCTGTTGTAAGTGGCTATCTGCATTTCAAGGTTTTCAGTTGTGCCGTAGATGCTTCCCATTGTATACAGGGCCTGAATCTTTTCGTCATCAGTTCCGGTCAGATAAACATCCTCATACGCTTTAAGCGCCTCTTCATAGCGTTTTTGTTCAAAGTATATCTGGGCTATGTAAGCCTTAAGGCCTTTTGACTTGTCATCCTCGCCGAACTTGACCATAAAATTCCTGTAAATTTTAATGGCATCATCATGCTTGCCAAGTTCCGTGTATGCAAGCGCCGAATTATACATTGAATTGTTCGCGTACTGGCTTTCCGGATATTTCTCAAGTATACGTTCATAATAGAATATCGCTTCCGGATAGTTTTTTATCTGGAAAGCGGTGGTGGCAAGGTTAAACGTAACTTCCGGTGCAAGCTCGTGTTTCGGGTAATTCTTTACAAATGCCTTATAGGCGGCTATAGCGTCTTCAAACCTTTTAAGCTCCTGATAGCACGCGGCCACATAATAATTGGCGTTGATTGCCATGGAATCGTTCGGGAACTGTTCAATTAATTTATTAAAAGTCTCTATGGCTTTTTCAAATTTGCTGTTCTTATATAACATTTCCGCGGCGCTGTAAAGCGCGTTCATGGCCAGATTGCTTTCCGGGTACTTTTCATAGAATTCAAGCATCATATCAGGATTTTCCTGTTTTTCGGCCTTTACGTACATTGCCCTCTGCATACCCTCTTCAACATTCTGTATCTTTGTGCTGTCAGGGTATTTCTTAAGGAAATCATTGTATGCTTTTACCGCTTCAGCTTCTTTGCCGGAGTTATAATAAACCTCCGCTATTGCAAGCATTGAATCTTCCGCGAATTCAGTGTCCGAAAACTTTGACATTACCTGCCTGTACCAGTCTATCGCCGTCTGATACTGCTGGGCCTTAAAATAAATATCAGCCGCTTTAAAAGTTGATTCCGCCGCCCTTTTGCTCTTTGGATAATTGATGGCGGAAGTTTTCCAGGATTCAAGTGCGTCTCCGTAAGCTTCCATTATTTCCTGAGCCTTGCCTTTCTGGAAAAGGGCTTCTGCGGTAAGTTCGCCGTCTTTATCCTTTGAATGCGCGTAGGCAAATTCCGTATATTTTTGAATTGCAGTTTCAAATTTCTTTTCG
>JAKQNO010000028.1 GCA_029565735.1 bacterium | reverse complement strand
AATAGGCGCCTCTTCAAAAAAATCAAAATACGGGTGATAATCGGCGCGTTCTTCATAAACGGTGTCCGGAAGCGAAAGCTTTACATTTTTTATATCTTCAGGCGCCATGCCCAGAAATGATTCTTCGGTTTTGATTACCTTTCCGGCCGTTTCATTGATGTCGGTTTTTATGTCCATATCCGGCTTGTCTGTCTGTATCTTTATTTTAAGCTGGCCTTTAACAACAACTTCCTGCCCTGAATCCCCGCCCTGTCCGGCTTCTTCCGCGAAAACAGCAGCGCTGAAGAATAATAAAGCACAGAAGCAGGCCGCTAATACAGCCGTTTTTTTCATTAAAATCACCTCTCTAATTGGAATCTGAATACCACAACGCCGGTTTCATCGGCAGACCCTGCCGACGGCGCGAATATAAACTGCATAATAGCTTCAATTGCCAGCTGGTCAAGTTCGCCATACCCGGATGAAGTCTGTACATACGCGTTATCTTTGACGGTTCCGTCAGGCTTTACGGTTACATTGATAAAAACTTCTGCCTGAATGCCTTTTTCCTGAGCCCAGAGCGGATAGGGCGGCTTTGCAGCCCTTATCACCCTTCTGTTGGCAATCTGCCCGGTGATTAACAGAGCCCCTTTTTTCTGTGTTATCTCTATTTTTTCCTGCGCCGCGGCTTTGACAACCGGAGTCGGCTTATCTATTTTTACGGTCTCCGGTTTTAACGCCGGCTGGGACGACTTAATTGTGCTTATACCCGGCCTTGCCGAAGGCAGAAAACTTGTGGACGGTTTCTGGCTGCTTAAAGAGACCTTCTGCGATGTGGTGGCTATTTCCCTCTGCTGCGACTGGTTAAGCTCCACTGCTTTTATCTGCGCGGGCGATAATTTCGTTTTTCCGATTTCATTGCTTATGTCTATTTTTTTCATTGCCGGATCAAGCTTTGCCATTTTATCAAGGGCAAGAGCCTGCGGCTTTGACATTTCAAGTTTTGGCTTTTCCATCATTGCCTGCGGTTTTGCAAGCTCCACCTGCGGGGCAGACTGTTTGATGGGAATCAACTGTTTAAACATATCGGCCACGCTTTTAGGTTTCTGGATTTCAACCGGTTTTTGCTCGTCCGGAACCGTTTCCATCATTGTAATTTCTGTAAGCGTGTAATCGGCAAGCGACCTTTTCTGCTTTGCCTGAAAAGACAAAAACATTAAAAACGCCAGCAAATGCACTGTTATAGAAAACGCGAAACTGCCCGAAGTTCCCTTTACGTCAAAATCGCCGGCAAACATTTATATACCCTCTTTTTTATGCTGAGTAGCAAAATATATTTTCTTTGGTTTTACCTTTTTTGCGGCTTCCATGACATCCATCACCTTGCCATTTTCAAGAAGTTCATCCGCCTTGATAATAACAACCTGCTCGTCAGTCGCGGCAAGTTTTCTTGCAAGCACGGATTCCATCTGGTCAATGGAAAAAACCACTGATTCATTCACGTTTATCTTTCCGTCTTTGTCAATTGTGATGGTGACATGATCCTCGTTCTTTGATTCATCTGTCGCGGCTTTCGGCAGAGTTACCGAAAGCTTTGACTGTGTCATCATAGGCGCCGTTACCATAAAGATAATAACAAGCACAAGGCAAACGTCAACAAGCGGCGTTACGTTTATTTCTGTTATCGGATCTGCGT
>JAKQNO010000027.1 GCA_029565735.1 bacterium | reverse complement strand
GATAGGCGCGCAGATAATAGCCAGGGAGACAATTCCCGCGCTTAGAAAAG
Source organism: bacterium (assembly GCA_029565735.1). GTDB lineage: Bacteria > Oederibacteriota > PGYV01 > PGYV01 > PGYV01 > PGYV01. The sequence continues at coordinate 1,699 of JAKQNO010000027.1, read as the reverse complement.
ACGTGCTTGCCAAATGCTACGGCGGCGACATCACAAGAAAAAGGAAGCTGCTTGAAAAGCAGAAAGAGGGAAAGAAAAGGATGAAACAGATTGGCTCCGTGGAAATCCCGCAGGAAGCCTTCCTTGCCATATTGAAGGTGGATTAATTGTAATTTCCTCCCGGGAATTTAAGCAGTATGCAGTTAAGCAATTAAGCTATAGCATACCCGCAGCGCTCATTTTTCCTTCGCTTTTGCTTAATTGTCTGTAGCTTAAACAACTTTTTTTATTCCTCAGTTTGCGCGGCGCTTCTGAAAAAACACACATAACCCCTGTTTTAATAACTGTTGCATTTGTAGTGTTTTAGGTTTGGTAGACGCGGGTCTTTAGCCCGCGGCAGTTGATTTGTTTTGGTATTGGCAGCCGCATTAAAGGGTACGTCTCCCAATAAATAAACCATAAATCTCGCGGGCTGAAGACCCGCGTCTACCGGATCTAAACCGAGCCGCTAAGCCGCAGTTTTAATATTAAATACCGGTTTTTAAATAAAAAAAACCTGCCATAGCCAAAAAAATTATTATCGCGTAAATAAGAGAACTCCTTTTTTCCGCTTTTACCCACGCGGCTTTATCCGTTTTCTGCACCTCGCCAAGCGCTTTAAAACCGCGCGCAAGCACAAAATACCGCGCAAGGTAAATTATAAAAAGGGTTCCTGTTATGTAATACTTTGCGTTTTGTACCGCTGATATTATTTCATATACGTTCCATATAAGGGCTTCATCGCCGCGCGCGGAAGCCGCCATAAGCGCGCCAAGCAGCATAAGGACAAAAAAGACAAAAATATAAATTAACACTCCGGCGGCAATCCCTAAAATTTTTGCCGCCCTTTCAAATTTTAAATCATCCTTCCTGCCCGCGTTTATTTTGGCCATTTTTTTTACGCTTATCACTCCCTGAAATATTACAAATATAAAAAGCGCCGCGCCAAAGGCGTAAGGGTTTGCCCCCGCTTTATACATAATAATAAGTATTGCCGCCAGGGCAAGCGTGACAAATGGGAGATATTTTTTCATATTAAAAATACCACCCGGAACCAAGCATAAACCCGCCCGGGTTTTTTGCGCCGTTTACCGTCCTGAAATCATTAAAATACACGGCTTCCACTTTTAGCATGTCATTTACGTATCCTATGCCCGCGGACAAAGAGGTCCTTATGGAGTATTCATTTTCAAAGGGGTTCGCGTTTGTTTTGTTCTCGCCGGATTTAATCCCTGCTTTGACGATAAAGTTGCCGCCGATATTGCACCTTGCGCCCAGAATAAATTCCCTTTTGAATGTGTATTCGGCGGGAATGCCTGAAATTAAATCCACGCGCGAGCGCGCTTCAAACAGGTTATGTATGTCAAAATTAACGCTTACAAAATCAAAGGGCCTGAAATTCACCCCCAGGTTGACAAACACCGGCATCATGCATTTTGACAGTATGGAATAATCATCAAGCGCGTATATAAAGGAAGAGTTCACCAGGTTTTTTACCGTTAATCCGGCCCTTACCCTTTCATTTATTTCAAAAAGCATCCCCGCGTCAAATGAAACGCCTTCGGCAATTCCGGACAGGGCTATTATGTTAAACGCGGCGCCTGCTTTTAAGGCTCCTAAATCATAGCCAAAACCGCCGGTTAAAAGAAGGGTGTCTTCAAGGTAGCTGTTGCCCTGCGCG
>JAKQNO010000017.1 GCA_029565735.1 bacterium | reverse complement strand
AGGGAAGTCTGCGACAAAGAAGGGTACAAACTGAATAAATTCATTGAAAAAGCCGTAAAAAATGAATTAACCAGGCGGCAGCTGCAGAATGACTACCTTATATACGCCAATTACATGGCAAATGAGAAAGCAACCGCCGTTAATCTGGATGAATTCGCGGAAAGCATAGGGGTAAAGACAAACAAAGCACATAAGGGTAAAAGTTAATGACATCGGTCAGGCTGTATAGGATTGCGCAGACGGCTCAGATTTTTATGAAAACAAGGCCTATGATTAAGGAACGGCAGGAAATATATGATGAAATATGCACCCTTGCCCATAAAATCCGCCCGCACAAAGAAAGCGACGGCATCCGGCGCATAGCGCCGGGTTTCTTCAAATACGCGGCAAAAAAATACATATTTGATTTTGAAGATGCAAATGACGGATATATTACAATTGCAAAAATCTCGTATATAGAAAATATATAAAAGACAGCAGCGTCTAATCACATCCAAAAAGCCGCGGGAGCAATCCTGCGGCTTTTTTATTTATAAACAAAAATGTTGACATTACGGAAACGGCCCTGTATAACTATATTACCAAATGTTCATATAGTAATACAGGAGGAAAGATGGTTAAAATATTCAAGGCTTACGCGGATGAAACAAGGCTTAAAATAGTAAAACTTCTGCTTTCCAAACAGGCAAAAGGAGGGCTGTGCGTCTGCCAGATATTAAATGCCCTTCAAATGAAACAGGCGGCTGTTTCAAAAGCCCTTAACGTTTTAAAAAACGCGGGCGTTGTCACTGATACAAAAAAAGGCTTATGGGTATACTATTCAATTACAAATAACAGCCGGACTGACGGCGTTAACAGCATTATAAAAAAAGAGCTTGGTGCTGATGCTGACGCCAAAAAAACAGCAGGCGCCATAAAATCCCCGCAGGCGTGCTGCGGTTCTAAGAGGTGTAAATAATGGAAAATACAAAAAAACTGTCTTCTATTGACAGATACCTGACAGTCTGGATATTTCTTGCCATGATTATTGGTATAGCTGCCGGCTATTTCATACCTTCTATAACACAATCGGTTGCGGCAATGCAGATAGGCACCGCGTCTGTCCCCATTGCAATAGGCCTTATACTTATGATGTATCCGCCGCTGGCAAAGGTGAAATACGAAAAAATGGGTGAGGTTTTTCACAACAAAAAACTTCTCATATTTTCGCTTATCCAGAACTGGCTGGTAGGGCCTGTTTTAATGTTCGGGCTTGCCGTATTATTCCTGCGCAATCATCCCGAATACATGATAGGTGTTATTCTTGTAGGCCTTGCGCGGTGTATCGCTATGGTAATAGTCTGGAACGACCTTGCGCAGGGCGACCGCGAACTTGGCGTGGGGCTGGTGGCTTTTAACGCCGTATCGCAGATGCTTTTTTACGCGGTGTATATCTGGTTCTTTATAACTGTTTTATTAAACGTATTTGGACTGGTAAAAGGCATTAATGTATCCATTTCCATGTGGGAATCCGCAAAGGCGGTTCTTATATACCTTGGTATTCCGTTTACGGCGGGGCTTGTCACGCGTTACTCGCTTTTAAGGTTAAAAGGTGCGGAGTGGTACGAGCAGAAGTTCATGCCAAAAATATCGCCCTTAACCCTTATCGCGTTACTGTTCACAATTATCATTATGTTTTCATTAAAGGGCGAATATATTATTAAACAGCCGCTTGATGTGCTGCTGGTAGCAGTGCCGCTGATATTATATTTCCTGATCATGTGGTTTGGAACTTTTTTTATTGTAAAAAAAATGGGCGCCAATTACGGGCAGACTGTGGCTGTATCTTTTACGGCGGCCAGTAATGATTTTGAATTAGCCATTGCCGTGGCAATTGCCATATTCGGCATAAGTTCACAGCAGGCGTTTGCAACTGTCATAGGCCCGCTTGTGGAAGTGCCTATAATGGTTTTACTGGTAAACGCGGCATTTAAATTAAAGGGAGGGTTTAAATGAGTGACAATAAAGATTGCTGCTGCGGGCCGGCAGCAAAGAATGATCTTAAATACATAAAAGTCGGCGGATGCTGCGGCGCAATAACAAAAGCAGGAATGGTGCCAACGGCGGGTTTTAACTGGAACCTGTCCGACAGATTAGGCGAGATTGCGGTAAGGCTTGGCTTTAAACGTATGGAATACGCGATAGCGCCGGGATTATATGCTGTGGGCACGCCTGATGAAAATTCACCTGTTCTGATATCCGCAAACTATAAACTTTCTTTTGATGTTTTAAGGCGCGACGCAAAAATTGACGCGTGGGTTCTGGTAATTGATACCAAGGGGGTAAATGTATGGTGTGCCGCGGGCAAAGGCACGTTTAGTGACGCAGAAATAATAAAGAGAATAACAGAGACCAAACTTGATATGGTGGTAAAGCATAAAAATATTATTCTGCCGCTGTTGTCAGCACCGGGAGTTGCCGCGCATGAAATACGCAGGCAGACAGGGTTTAAGGCCGTCTTTGGGCCGGTTGAAGCGCGCGACATTCAAAAGTTTATTGATAACGGGATGGAAAATGACACGGCGATGAAGACTGTGGAATTTCCTCTTTGGCGCAGGGTGGAAGTTTCCTGGCTGGAACTGGTTATGGCAATGGACAAACTGTTCTGGCCCATGATTGCGGTAATAGTTTTATCGGGAATAGGCAGCAGGGGATTTGTGCTGTACGACGCTGTCTACCGCGGAATGTTTTATTTATACGCCGCGCTGACCGGAATGGTGTCGGGCACGGTGCTGTTTTCTATGCTTCTGCCGGCGCTTCCGGGCAGGTATTTTTCAGTTAAAGGTATTTTCTCAGGGTTGCTGGGAAGCATATTTTTTGTGCTGTTATCCGGGGTCTTAGCCGCGCCTTACATGTATTTAAGGCTGCCGGCATCTGTGATTATCATTATCTCCATAGCTTCATTTACCGCGATGAATTATACCGGGTGCACGACATTCACATCAATTTCCGGCGTGAAAAAAGAGGTAAAAGATTCCATTGGTTTTATAACAGCAGGCGGCATAATTTCCGTTCTGCTTATAATTACAGAGATGATAATGAGGGTGATACTATGAAACTAAGATACATAGATGAATTGGTTTCCATAAGTTACAATCAGGATAAATGCACGGGATGTACAATGTGCGTAAAGGCGTGCCCGCGCGGGGTTTTTAAGATGGACGGGAACAAGGCTGCTTTTGCCGATAAGGGCGCGTGCATTGAATGCGGCGCGTGCATGGTAAACTGCGCGTTTGGCGCGATAAATGTGGAAACAGGCCCCGGCTGCGCTGCTGCCATACTTGGTTCAAAAAACGGCAAAGCAGAGTGCGGCTGCGGTGATGACACAAATTCAGGGTGCTGCGGCGGCGGCAAGAGCGGCTGCTGCTGATTGAAAGTTAACGTATTGACAATAAGGGCTTTAAAGTGCATAATTGAAAAAAGTAAAACATAGCAAAAGAGGTAAAATCCATGAAAAAAACGACAAAAAAGGCAAAAATAGGAACTAACTCTCACATTCACAATGATATATTTAAACAAATAATGAAAAACAAAAAAGCGATGGAAGCATATGACGCTGAAAGCATTATGTTTGATTTTATAGAAAAAGTTAAGGCTGAAATGAAGAAGAAACACCTTACAAATTATGCCCTTGCAAAAAAGGCTCAAATTGACCATCAGGTGCTTGCCCGCATCCTGAACGGTCAAAAAAACGCCGAACTGGCAACGCTTGCGAAAGTGGCAAACGGGATAGGGGCAAGGCTTAAGATGGATTTTATTTTCACTGACAGGTAAAACCATATACAATTAATTTAAACATGCAAGCCTAAGAAAATATCTAAAAGTTTCACAATCGCAGATTTAATTGTTGACAAGGGATTTTTTTTAAGATAACGTATGCACGATAGCGCATATAAGCATATAGGGAGAAACTATGAGTGATATAAAAAAGTTTTTATACATCCTGGCTGTTTTCTTAATTTTCTATTTTGTACCTGTTGAAAGCGTGCAGTTAAAGAATGCCATAATGGAAGCGCTTTATATGACGCAGGATTACGCGCGCCAGCATGTTCTGCTTTGTCTTATACCGGCGTTTTTAATTGCAGGCGCTATTGCTGTATTTATAAAAAGCAATGCCGTATTAAAATACCTTGGCGCTAAGGCGAATAAATTTGTGGCGTATACGGTTGCATCTGTATCCGGTTCTGTCCTTGCTGTCTGCTCCTGTACCGTGCTTCCCCTGTTTGCCGGAATATATAAAAGGGGAGCCGGAATAGGTCCTGCCACCGCATTTTTATACTCCGGTCCGGCTATTAATGTCCTTGCAATCATATTGACCGCACGGGTGCTGGGTTTGGAACTTGGTATCGCGCGTATTGTCGGCGCTGTAGTATTCTCGGTAATCATCGGCCTTCTTATGCAGCTGATATTCAGCAAAGAAGAGGAAAAACGCATGGAAGAATTTGTAAATGCGGATAATTCAGAAGAAAGCATGCCTGCGTGGAAACTGATTTCATATTTTGCGGTAATGATTGCGATACTTGTTTTTTTAAACTGGGGTAAAGATGAAAATATGTATGTCTGGAATTTAATATACAGGGCAAAGTGGATTATATCGGGCGTATTGATTGGTGTTCTTGCTTTTATGGTTTTTGGCTGGTTTAAAAAGGACGAAATAAAAGAATGGGGAAAAGAAAGCTGGGGATTCGCGGTGCAGATACTTCCGCTTTTGTTTATGGGTGTTCTTGCGGCGGGATTTCTGCTTGGCAGGCCCGGCCATGAAGCGCTTATTCCTTCAAGCTGGATAGTATCATTAGTAGGCGGAAACTCAATATGGTCAAATTTGTTCGCGTCTGTTGCCGGCGCCCTTATGTATTTTGCAACGCTGACGGAAGTACCGATATTACAGGGTTTAATAGGCGCGGGAATGGGCAAAGGCCCGGCGCTTGCGCTTTTGCTTGCAGGGCCTGCTTTAAGCCTTCCTAATATGATAGTTATCAACAGTATAATGGGTTTAAAGAAAACAGCTGTGTATATTGGCCTGGTTGTAATTATGGCTGCTTTAACAGGCATGCTGTATGGTTTTTTATTCTAATAAAGAGGTGAAGCATGAGTGACTGTTGTGGAAGTTCAAATGACGCGATAATCTGCGCGTGTTCAGGAGCGGCTGACGTGGGTTTTTTAAGCGATAGGGCTGCAAGGATGCTCTCTGTTGCGGGGCACGGCAGTATGTACTGCCTGGCAGGCGTGGGCGCGGATATTGAAAGTTTTGTAAAAGGCGCCAAAGATTCCGGCCGTGTAATTGTTATAGACGGCTGCCCGGTAAAATGCGGAAAGAAAGCAATGGATAATCACGGTGTAAAAAGTGAATCATATGTTGTCGCTGAATTTGGTTTTAAAAAGGGCGAAACAGGAATGTCGGAAGACACTGTAAAGGACGCGTTTTTAAAGATTCAGGATGCTGTTTCAGCAAAAGCCCCTTCTGACTGCTGTAATGGCGGCGGTTCTTCGTGCGGCTGCGGCGGTAAGTGCTGATGGAAAGGGCACTGGAAGTATTTGCGGCATTGTCTGACAAAACCAGGCTGCGCACATACAGGCTGCTTTTAAAGGCGGGAAAAGACATCGCGGTATGCGAACTTATAGACGCGCTGTCAGAAAGCCAGTATAACGTGTCAAAACACCTGCAGATACTAAAGACCGCGGGCATGGTAAAGGAAACAAGAAAAGGCAGATGGGTGCTTTACTCTGTCATTGAAAGCCCTGAAGTTGAACTGGCAGAACCGGTCCTTAAAATGCAGGAAGAAATATTTAAAACAGACATGGAAAGGCTGAAAAAACGATTAAGCCTGCGCAATGGCGATGATATTGTTTCGTGCCAGCTTGCAAGGCAGCTTATGGAGGTAATAAAATGAAGATAGCTGTTCTGGGTACGGGTTGTCCGAAGTGTATTAAGACAGAAGAAGTGGTGCGTAAAGTTGTGGCGGATAATAAAGTTGACGCGGAAGTGATAAAGGTTAAGGAGATAAGCGAAATAATGAAATATAACGTGATGATGACGCCTGCGGTTGCGGTTGACGGCAAAGTGGTTGTTTCCGGCAAGATACCAAGTGAAGCTGAAATTAAAAAAGCCCTGGGGCTTTAAGGAGAATAAAATGAAAAAAATTATTATTGCATTTGTAATTCTGGCTGTGCCTTTTGTATTTATATTTGCGGGAAGCAGGCCCAAAGCTGTTGGTACAAATCAGGTTCAGCCTCAGGAAACTGCTGCACCGGTTAAAGCTGCCGATGTGAAATCCGCGTCTAAAATTAAAGTGACATTTATTGAACTTGGCTCTGTAAAATGCGTGCCGTGCAAGATGATGGTGCCGGTAATGGAAGAGATAGAGAAAAAATACGGCAAAGAAGTAAAGGTGGTATTTCATGACGTGTGGACGCCTGCCGGCGAACCGTACGCGAAGCAGTTTGGGATAAGGGGAATTCCCACGCAGATATTTCTTGATGAGAACGGGAAAGAATTTCACAGGCATACGGGATTTTATCCGCTTGAACAGATTCTGCCGGTGCTTGAAAAAGCGGGGGTGAAAATTGAAAAATAAACTTGTTCTGCTGTTATTACCGGTAATATTAACGGCTTTCTGCGGATGCGTAAGCGTAAAGCCGGCAAAACTGGTGCTTGCGGTTGATTCAAGCGCGTGCAGCTGCGTAAAAAACAGGTGTGTTAATATGGAAAGCGAAGTGAAAGATTTTATCGCGCAAAACAGCCTTTCGGACACTGCGGAATTAAAAGTATATGATAATTTTAAGAATACTTCCACCAAGGCTGTCATGGACAAATACCAGATGGGGCTTTATCCATATATTGTGCTTGTGGATAAAAATGACCGGGTGCGTTACAGGGCAAGCGCTTCTGATTTTAACAAAGAGAAAATGATGGAAGAGATAAAACTGATAGCGGCAGAAAAGGCGGAAGTGAAATGATAGAGCAGATATTTACTTCACTGACCCTTGCCCTTGATAAAGCGCCGGCAATCGCGCTGTCCGCTTCTTTTATATGGGGCATACTTAGCATCCTTTTAAGCCCGTGCCACCTGGCTTCAATACCGCTTATAATCGGTTTTGTGGGCGCGCAGGGGGATAAGATTACGATAAAAAAAGCTTTTTTAATTTCGCTTTTATTCTCGGCAGGTATCCTTATTACAATAGCCGTTATCGGGGTTGTAACAGGCCTTATGGGAAAAATGCTGGGTAATACAGGCCCGTGGGGTAATGTATTTGTAGCTGTTGTTTTTATTATGGTGGGGCTGTATCTGCTTGAAATAATCTCATTTCCTTTTTTAAATAGTATAAGCCAGCCAAAATTTGAAAAGCGCGGATACTGGGCTGCTTTTATTCTGGGGCTTGTATTCGGCGTGGCGCTTGGGCCGTGCACATTTGCGTACATGGCGCCAATGCTGGCTGTTGCGTTTAACTATGCTGCAGAAAATATTTTATACTCGGTTTTGCTTGTAACGCTTTATGCCGCCGGCCACTGCGGGGTAATA
>JAKQNO010000015.1 GCA_029565735.1 bacterium | reverse complement strand
AGGGAAGTCTGCGACAAAGAAGGGTACAAACTGAATAAATTCATTGAAAAAGCCGTAAAAAATGAATTAACCAGGCGGCAGCTGCAGAATGACTACCTTATATACGCCAATTACATGGCAAATGAGAAAGCAACCGCCGTTGACCTTAATGAATTCGCGGAAAGCATAGGGGTTAAGATAAATAAAGGTCATAAAGGTAAAATTAAATGACGGCGGTAAGGCTTTATAGGATTGCTCAAACCGCGCAGATTTTTATGAAAAAAAGGCCTATGATAAAGGAACGGCAGGAAATATATGATGAAATCTGCACCCTTGCACATAAAATCCGCCCGTACAAAGAAAGCGACGGTATCCGGCGCATAGCGCCTGGTTTCTATAAATACACAACCAAAAAATTTATATTTGATTTTGAAGATGCAAATGACGGGTATATTACCATCGCTAAAATTTCGTATATAGAAAAGGTATAGATAAAAACACGAGATTACTGCGAAAATTCATGTTATTCCTGCTGTTAAAAATCATATTTACATAAAATTTTATATTGCTTATAATCATTTTGAGGGGAACAAAAAACAGGGAGGGTATTATGAAGAAATCCGCAATTGTTTTAATGTTGTCTGTTTTTATGCTTATGTTTGCAGGTTGCGCGGAGCTGGAAAAGTACATGATTAAATCCAACTACAACGCGCAGGAAGCCGAAGGCCAGACTGTAATGACCGCGGGTTATACTGAAGCATATTATGCCGCAAGAAAATGCCTTTTGGACGACGGTTTAAAAATTGTCCGTAATTCAAGCAACCTTCCTGTTGTCCTTGTCGGGGAATCCTATAAGATGAGAAGCGAAGGCGACAGGCTTTCGAACACACTTTTTTCAAACATGCTTGGCGGTAAAAAAGCAACTGAAAGCGTAGTTGAAAAAGAGGTAAAAAGCAGGCAGTTTATTATCAAGGCAAGGTATGATGAAAACTGGAAAATAGTTGAAGGCAAAATAGGCGTCATTTATACGGGAAATATAACAGGGGTAAACGGGCAGGGGAAAGCGGTCAAGACAATAGAAGCAAGCGTTTCAGAAGATGAAAAGCAGAGGGCAATGTCAAAACTTAAAAGTTTAATTGACGAATACACAAAAGACAGCAGTAAAATGGGGCAGTAAGAATTTTATAATTCCGTTAAAAAAAAACCGCAGGAGCGATCCTGCGGTTTTTTTTATTTTAAAAATAAAAAATGTTGACATCCCGGTATCCGCGCTGTATAACTATATTACCAAATGTTCATATAGTGATCCGGGAGGAAAGATGGTTAAAATATTCAAGGCTTACGCGGATGAAACAAGGCTTAAAATAGTAAAACTTCTGCTTTCCAAACAGGCAAAAAACGGGCTTTGCGTCTGTCAGATTTTAAACGCGCTTAAGATGAAACAGGCCGCTGTATCCAAAGCCCTTAACGTTTTAAAAAACGCCGGTGTTGTTACTGATACAAAAAAAGGGCTGTGGGTATACTATTCAATTGCAGAAAACAATCAGACACAGGCCTTAAACGGCATTATAAAAAAAGAACTTGCTGCCGATGCTGATGCCAGAAAAACAGCATGCGGCATAAAATCGCCGCAGGCATGCTGCGGAATCAAGAGGAGAAAATAATGGACGGCACAAAAAAACTCTCATTTGTTGACAGATACCTGACACTGTGGATATTTCTTGCAATGGCAGCAGGCATTGCTGCCGGTTATTTTATACCCGGCATTACACAGTCGGTTGCGGCAATGCAGATAGGGACTGCGTCGGTCCCCATCGCAATCGGGCTTATACTTATGATGTATCCGCCGCTGGCAAAGGTGAAATACGAAAAAATGGGGGAGGTTTTTCACAACAAAAAACTTCTTGTGTTCTCGCTTATCCAGAACTGGCTGACGGGGCCGGTTTTGATGTTCGGGCTTGCCGTTATCTTCCTGCGCAATCACCCTGAATACATGATAGGTATTATTCTTGTGGGCCTTGCACGCTGTATCGCGATGGTAATAGTCTGGAACGACCTTGCGCAGGGCGACCGCGAACTTGGCGTGGGGCTTGTGGCTTTTAACGCCGTATCGCAGATGCTTTTTTACGCGGTATATATCTGGTTTTTTATAACCGTCCTTTTAAACGCGTTCGGGATGGTAAAAGGAATTAATGTTTCCATTTCTATGTGGGAATCCGCAAAAGCGGTGCTTATATACCTTGGCATCCCGTTTACTGCAGGGCTTGTCACGCGTTATACGCTTTTAAGGTTAAAAGGGACAGAGTGGTACGAACAGAAATTCATACCAAAGATATCGCCCTTAACCCTTATCGCGCTTCTGTTCACGATTATAATCATGTTTTCATTAAAGGGAGAATACATAATAAAAAAACCGCTTGATGTACTGCTTGTTGCAATACCGTTGATACTGTATTTTATAATAATGTGGTTTGGAACCTTTTTCATAGCAAAAAAAATGGGCGCCAATTACAGGCAGACTGTGGCTGTGTCTTTTACGGCGGCCAGCAATGATTTTGAACTTGCCATTGCCGTGGCAATTGCCATATTTGGGATAAGTTCACAGCAGGCGTTTGCAACTGTCATCGGCCCGCTTGTGGAAGTGCCTATAATGGTCCTGCTGGTCAACGCGGCGTTTAAATTAAAGGGAGGCTTTAAATGAGTGAGAATAAGGATTGCTGCTGCGGGCCGGCAGCGAAAAACGATATTAAATATATAAAGATTGGCTGCTGCTGCGGGGCAATAACAAAAGCGGGAGTGCTGCCAAGGGCTGGTTTTAACTGGAACTTATCCGACAGGCTGGGTGAAATTGGCGTACGCCTTGGTTTTAAGCGCATGGAATATGCCATAGCACCCGGGTTATATGCTGTCGGCAAGCCGGATGAAAATTCGCCGGTACTGGTGTCCGCAAATTATAAACTTTCTTTTGATGTTCTAAGGCGCGACGCGAAAATTGACGCTTGGGTTCTGGTAATTGACACCAAGGGTGTAAATGTCTGGTGTTCCGCGGGCAAAGGCACGTTTTGTGACGCGGAGATTATAAAAAGAATAAAAGAAACAAAACTTGATACAGTGGTAGCGCACAAAAATATTATTCTTCCGTTATTGTCAGCGCCCGGCGTTGCAGCCCATGAAATACGCAAACAGACCGGATTTAAGGCGGTATTCGGGCCGGTAGAAGCGCGCGATATAAAAAAGTTTATTGATAACGGGATGGAAAATGACACAGCAATGAAGACAGTTGAATTTCCGCTATGGCGCAGGGTGGAAGTTTCCTGGCTTGAAATGTTAACGGCAATAGATAAGGCATTCTGGCCGTTTGTAATATTTGCCGTAATTTCCATGATTGAAAATAACCGCTTTGATTTTTACGCGGGGTTCTACAGGGCTTTCTTTTACGGCGGAGCCGCTTTAACAGGTATAGTAAGCGGAAGCGTGATTTTTTCTATGTTGCTTCCATACCTTCCGGGAAGGTACTTTTCGGTTAAAGGCGGGCTGCTTGGATTTGTTACGGCAGGCGCGGTACTGTTTGCCGCAGATGCGGCTTCAATGCCAAGTCATATGATAAAAATTCCGGCATTTCTTCTTCTTAGCGCGTCACTTTCCGCTTTTACGGCGATGAATTTTACCGGCTGCACTACATTTACTTCCATATCAGGGGTAAAAAAAGAGATTAAAGAATCGCTTCCGTTTATAATAGCAGGCGGCGCAGTTGCGGCGGCGCTTATGATAACAGAAATCATAATGAGGTGGTTATGAAACAGTTAAGGTATGTGGAAAATATCGCGGCTCTTAAATATAATCAAAATAAATGCACGGGATGTGAGATGTGCGTTAAGGTGTGCCCAAGAAATGTATTTGTAATGGAAGGAAAAAAAGCAAAAGTTGCAGACCATGGCGCGTGTATTGAATGCGGCGCGTGCATGGTAAACTGCGCGTACGGCGCGATAAACGTGGAAACAGGGCCGGGCTGCGCCGCCGCGATACTTGGGTCAAAGGGCGGTAAAGCGGAATGCGGGTGCGGTGATGATAAAAATACAGGGTGCTGCGGGTAAAGGATAACAGTATGAAAATAGAGATACTTGGAACAGGGTGTAAAAAATGCCTTAAAACAGAAGAACTTGTGCGCAAGGTTGTGGCGGATAATAAAGTTGACGCGGAAGTGATAAAGGTTAAGGAAATAAGCGAAATAATGAAATATAACGTGATGATGATGCCCGCGGTGGCAATTGACGGCAAAGTTGTTGTTTCCGGCAAGATACCAAGTGAAGCTGAAATTAAAAAAGCCCTGGGGCTTTAAGGAGAAGACAATGAAAAAAATTATAATTGCATTTGTAATTTTAGCTGTGTTTTTTGTATTTATATTTGCCGGCAGCAGGCCTAAAGCTGTTGGCACAAATCAGGTTCAGCCTCAGGAAGCGACTGTTCCGTCTAAAGATGCTGCCGCAGCTCCTGTGTCAAAAATAAAAGTTACATTTATTGAACTTGGCTCCGTAAAATGTGTGCCGTGCAAGATGATGGTGCCTGTGATGGAAGAGATAGAGAAAAAATACGGCAATGAAGTAAAAGTTGTGTTTCATGATGTTTGGACGGCCGCGGGCGAACCCTACGCAAGGCAGTTTGGGATAAGGGGAATTCCCACCCAGATATTTCTTGATGAAAACGGAAAAGAATTTCACAGGCATACCGGGTTTTATCCGCTTGAACAGATTCTGCCGGTACTTAAAGAAAAAGGCGTAAAGGTAAACTGATGCTGCAGCAGATATTCACATCGCTGACCCTTGCCCTTGATAAAACACCGGCAATTGCATTATCCGCTTCTTTTGTATGGGGGATACTTAGCATCCTTTTAAGCCCGTGCCACCTTGCTTCCATACCTCTTATAATTGGTTTTGTCGGCGCGCAGGGTGACAGGATAACGGTAAAAAAAGCTTTTATCATTTCGTTATTATTCTCCGCGGGCATCCTTATCACAATAGCTGTTATAGGGGTAGTAACAGGGCTAATGGGAAAAATGCTGGGCAATACCGGAGTGTGGGGTAATGTATTTGTGGCTGCTGTTTTTATTGCGGTCGGGCTGTATCTGCTTGAAATAATCCGGTTTCCTTTTTTAAACAATATAAGTCAGCCAAAGTTTGAAAAACGCGGGTATTGGGCAGCATTTATACTGGGACTGGTATTCGGCGTGGCGCTTGGGCCGTGCACATTTGCGTACATGGCGCCAATGCTGGCTGTTGCGTTTAACTATGCTGCAGAAAATATTTTATACTCGGTTTTGCTTGTAACGCTTTATGCCGCCGGCCACTGCGGGGTAATA
>JAKQNO010000161.1 GCA_029565735.1 bacterium | reverse complement strand
CACTTCTATTACGGTCGTGGCAGCCAGAATATCTATCTTTTTTTCCTTAAAATCTGCCATTATCGCCGCGCGTTCCTCTTTTTTCATCTGGCCGTGGACAATCGCGGTTTTATAACCCGGAAACCTTAGCGCTGTTTCTTTTTCAGATTCAATGGCGGATTTTAGATCAACCTTTTCCGAAACATCAACCAGCGGGTAAACCATGTAAATCTGCCCGCCTTCCTTAAGGCGCTCTTCCATGAAAGCGTAAAGTTTATCCCTGTTGGCGCCGGAAAAAAGCACGGTCTTTACCGGTTTTCTTCCGGGCGGAAGTTCATCTATCACAGACACGTCCGTGTCGCCGTAAACGGTCATCGCAAGAGTCCTTGGTATGGGTGTCGCGGTCATTATCAATACATGCGGTTTTATTTCAGATTTGCCCAGAAGCGCGGCGCGCTGCATGACGCCAAACCTGTGCTGTTCATCAATTACGGCCAGCCCAAGGTTTTTGAATTCAACAGTTTCCTGTATAATCGCGTGCGTGCCTATGACAATGTCGGTTTCGCCTGTTTTTAACCTCTCCAGCGCGGCTTTTTTATCCTTTGTCGCGGCGCCTCCCAGAATTAAATCCGCCTTTATACCTGTCTCTTCAAGCAGTTTTGCCGCGGTCTTCATGTGCTGTGACGCAAGTATTTCAGTGGGCGCAAGTATCGCGGACTGAAAGCCGCTGTCCTTTGCTATAACGGCCGCTATTAACGCCACAACAGTTTTGCCGGAGCCCACGTCGCCCTGCACAAGCCTGTTCATGGGCCTGCCTGTTGTCACGTCTTTTTTAATTTCTTCCACCACGCGGCGCTGCGCGCCTGTAAGTTTAAATGGAAGGTGCTTCCTGAAAATTTCCTTGTACTCTCCGGTTATGTTAAAGACATGCCCTTTTTGGGTTTCCGCTTTCTGCTTTTTAAGGTTAAGCGCGAACTGCACCATAAAAAATTCGTCAAAGATAAGCCTGTATTTGGCCTTTTCAAGCAGTTCAAATGAATCCGGGAAATGAATCTGGGCAAGCGACTGCTGAAGTTCAAAAAGCCCGAACTTTTGCCTGAACTCTTCGGGCAGGTATTCGGCCGCGTATTGCAGGTAATTATCAAGGGCGTTTTTTATTATGGCCCTGAACTGCTTCTGCGTGAATGACTCCGTAAGCGGGTATACGGGAACGATGCGGTTTACGTTAACCCCGGCCTGCATAGTTTCATCGGGAGATGATATTTCATATTCGGGCGTGTTTATCTGCAGCATGCCGCGGTACATGTCTATCTTGCCGTGCATAATAACTTCGTCGCCCTTTTTAAACTGCTTTTCAATGTACGGCTGGTTGTACCAGGCAGCGGTTATATGGCCGGTTTTATCCTGCACCACGACTTTTGTGATTGAAAGTTTGAACCTTACCTTCTGCGTGGACGACATTACCACGATTCCGCGCACGGTTTCCCTTTCGCCGGGGATTAATTTTGAAATGGGCTTTATTACGCTTCTGTCCACCCACGCGCGGGGCGGATAATATAAAAGCCCGTACACGTTTTCAACACCAAGTTTTTTAAGCGCGGCCGCGCGCGCCGGACCCACGCCCTTTAAATACTGTATTTCCTTTAAAAGCGGGGAAGTTTCCGTCATTGGTTTATCTGGTCAAACAGGACGTTGTAATTGGGCGCGGCCGATGACGGCTTATTTATCTTAAACTGCGGCAACGCGCTTATGTAGATTGTAAAATAAACGTCTTCAACGCCGTCGGCCCTTTTGGACCACGTAAAGTACGCTTCCCAGCAGTGGACAAACCACGTTATGCTGTAAGAGTGCGACGATAATGATTTGTTTATAAGGTCATAACTTCTGGTGGCTGAAACCTTGAATTCTTCCGTCACATTAAACGTAAATCCGGTGTCAAACGTCAGCACGTCCGGCACGCCCTGCTGCGGCCTTTCGTTATAATCAATCTGATTGCTGATAAAATTAGTGTGCGCCGCAATTGTCCAG
>JAKQNO010000143.1 GCA_029565735.1 bacterium | reverse complement strand
TTGACATGAACAAGACGCACTTCTTTGACCCAAAGACCGAAATAGCTTTAGTATAAGGAAAAAAAGTGAGTTTGAAAGCGAAAATATACAGGTTAATAATCACAGCAGCGGCGGCCTTTATGGCCGCCGCTTTTACTTCCACATACGCCGCGGACGCGCCTGACGTTGATTCCCGCGCCAACACTTCGATGCCGCTTTTTATTTCCGGCGATACGCTTATTTATGACGACACAGGTTCCGAAATAACAGGCGAGGGGCACATAATAATAAAGCATCAGGAAACATCGCTTTTTGCCGACAGGGTTTATATCAACAGCGAAACCGGGGATGTATCCGCGGAAGGCAACGTGCTTTTTATCAGCGGTGAATCAAAAGTCCAGACAGACAGGATGTTTTACAACATAAAGACAAAATCCGCCTACACAAAAGATGTCCATCTTATGCACCACCCGTGGATTGCGCGCGCCGGTAAAATGCAGAAAGAAGGAGTTAAATGGGAACTTGAAAAGCCGGTTTTTACCACGTGCGACAGGGAAAAACCGCACTATCGCATGGAAGCTTCAATGATTTACATGTACGAAGAGGAAAAAATAGAGGCGTGGCACACGGTGGTTTACCTGGGCATGGTTCCGGTCTTTTATTTTCCGTATTATTCGCAGCCGCTTAAAGGCAGGCAGGCGCCTTTTGACATCAAGTTCGGGCACAATGATTCCACGGGCTGGTACGTTTATACAAAATATAATTTTTATCTTGATTACCTTAATTACGGCTCTGTGGGGTTTGATTACCTTGAAAAACAGGGCAACAGGTATTCGCTTGGTTTAAATTACGCGTTCAGCGAAAAATCCACCGGACATTTTAACGGTTTTTACAACCTTGAAAAAATAACAAACACAGGCAGGTGGTCGCTTGACTATGGGCACGCCCATATTTTTGACGAACGCTCAAGGATACTTGTAAATTTTGCCGGCGCAAGCGACAGGGACCTTAACAAGGACTTTTTAAACAGCAGCGTAGACCCTTACAGGCAGGACGCGGATCTGTCTTTTTCGACCGGTTTTGGCGGCCATTCCATCGGCATAAGGCTGGCCGATTCCCAGCAGTTAAACACGATAACCGCAAAGTATTACACGGCGGCAAGGACCCTGCCTTCGTTAAATTATTCCATGACATCCGCGCAGATACTTCCAAGGGTGTATTTCAACCACTCGTTAAATTATTCAAGGACACTGCCTTCGCAGGAGCAGGATTACAACGATTACGCCGTATATGTCCCGAATATACAGGTATCTTTGCCGCCTTTGGGGCCGCTGTCTCTGTCCGGAGGTTCAGGGTTAAATTCAAGGTGGGAAAACGCGGAAAAGGATAAAAAATGGGGCGCTTTTTATAATTCAATGACTTCATCAGAAACAATGTCACTTAACCTGCTGCCGGGAGTTTTTAACACAACAGTTTCGCATTCATTTGCCAGGCTGTTAAACAAGGCGGACAAGCTTCCGCACACGGGCATCACGTCAAATTCGCTTTCCGCTTCCGCGGGGCTTAACATCATGAATTTAAGGGTTTCCGCGTCAACGGGCTACAATATGCTTTTGGACAGGGAAGAAGTTGAAAATGACAAAGACAGGTTTTCAATGCTTAACATTAACGCGGGAGCAAATCTTGAAGGCGCGTATTTTAACGCGAACGGAATTTACAGCATATTTGCCAACAGGATTAAAAGCTTAAGTTCCGGTTTCAGCCTTTCGGATAAAAATAACAGCATCTGGACAATTGCGGCGCACACTAATTTTATCAGCAATCAGATTGATTATAACGAAAGGCCGCAGCAGGGCGTGCCGGACGTGCTGACGTTTGACACCGGATTTACGTTTAAT
>JAKQNO010000142.1 GCA_029565735.1 bacterium | reverse complement strand
TTGACATGAACAAGACGCACTTCTTTGACCCAAAGACCGAAATAGCTTTAGTATAAGGAAAAAAAGTGAGTTTGAAAGCGAAAATATACAGGTTAATAATCACAGCAGCGGCGGCCTTTATGGCCGCCGCTTTTACTTCCATATACGCCGCGGACGCGCCTGACGTTGATTCCCGCGCCAACACTTCAATGCCGCTTTTTATTTCCGGCGACACCCTTGTTTACGACGACACGGGTTCCATAATAACAGGCGAGGGCAACATAATAATCAGGCATCAGGAAACTTCGCTTTTCGCTGACAGGGTTTATATCAACAGCGACACCGGGGATATATCCGCCGAAGGCAACGTGCTTTTTATCAGCGGCGAATCAAAGGTCCAGACCGACAGGATGTTTTACAACATAAAGACAAAATCCGCATATACCAAGGACGTACACCTTATGCACCACCCGTGGATAGCGCGCGGAAAGAAAATGCAGAAAGAAGGGAATAAATGGGAGCTTGAAACGCCGGTCTTTACCACTTGCGACAGGGAAAAACCGCATTACCGCATGGAGGCCTCCATGATTTACATGTACGAAGAGGAAAAAATAGAGGCGTGGCACACGGTGGTTTACCTGGGCATAGTTCCGGTTTTTTATTTCCCGTATTATTCGCAGCCGCTTAAAGGCAGGCAGGCGCCTTTTGACATCAAGTTCGGGCACAATGATTCCACGGGCTGGTATGTTTATACAAAATATAATTTTTACTTTGATTATCTTAATTACGGCTCTGTGGGTTTTGATTACCTTGAAAAGCAGGGAAACAGGTATTCGCTTGGTTTAAATTACGCGTTCAGCGAGAAATCCACCGGCCATTTTAACGGTTTTTACAACCTTGAAAAAATAACAAACACAGGCAGGTGGTCGCTTGACTACGGGCACGCCCATATTTTTGACGAACGCTCAAGGATACTTGTAAATTTTGCCGGCGCAAGCGACAGGGACCTTAACAAGGACTTTTTAAACAGCAGCGTTGACCCTTACAGGCAGGACGCGGATTTATCTTTTTCCACCGGCTTTGGCGGCCATTCCATCGGCATAAGGCTGGCCGATTCCCAGCAGTTAAACACGATAACCGCAAAGTATTACACGGCGTCAAGGACCCTGCCTTCATTTAATTATTCAATGACATCCGCGCAGATTCTTCCAAGGGTGTATTTCAACCACTCGTTAAACTATTCAAGGACGCTGGCTTCACAGGAACTGGAGTACAACGATTACGCGGTATATGTCCCGAATATACAGGTCTCTTTGCCGCCTTTGGGGCCGCTGTCGCTGTCCGGCGGATCCGGTTTAAACGCAAGGTGGGAAAACGCGGAAAAGGACAGAAAATGGGGCGCGTTTTATAATTCCATGACTTCATCAGAAACAATGTCGCTTAACCTGCTGCCGGGTATTTTTAACACAACGGTATCGCATTCGTTTGCCAGGCTGTTAAACAAGGCGGATAAACTTCCGCACACGGGTATCACGTCAAATTCGCTTTCCGCCTCCGCGGGGCTTAACATTATGAATTTAAGGGTCTCCGCTTCAACGGGATACAACATGTTATTGGACAGGGAAGAAGTTGAAAATGACAAAGACAGGTTTTCAATGCTTAATGTTAACGCTTCGACAAACCTTGAAGGCGCGTATTTTAACGCGAATGGAATTTACAGCATATTTGCCAACAGGATTAAAAGCTTAAGCTCCGGCTTCAGCCTTTCGGATAAAAATAACAGCATCTGGACAATTGCGGCGCACACTAATTTTATCAGCAATCAGATTGATTATAACGAAAGGCCGCAGCAGGGCGTGCCGGACGTGCTGACGTTTGACACCGGATTTACGTTTAAT
>JAKQNO010000141.1 GCA_029565735.1 bacterium | reverse complement strand
GGCGCCATGTCCCGCGATTACACGCTTGACCTGGCGGAGATTAAATTTTTTGACAGGTTAAGGATAGCCGCGGGGGCAAATTACAGCATAAGGCGCGATTCGCAGACCAGGAAGTTAACCGGTATTAATGATTCATTAAGGCTTTCCGCAAGGGAAATATATTTTGACAAGGTGACAATACCCGGCCTTGAATTTTTAATTAAAGACCAGACGGTTTCAGGCTCATACAATTACACGGTTACAAACACATTTAATCCCATTGACAGGAAAGAACTTGTAAGGGGAACAGTGGCGCACGACGCCAGTTTCAACCTGCCATATAAGACAGAAGGCACAAATCCTGTAAACGGCTCTCTTAGGCTGACATACAACAGGTCTGATTCAAAGGAAAAATACATTGAAAACTACCTTTGGACGCTGCGCCCGGAATTAAGCGTTAATTACGCCCTTAACATTACGGAGCCTTTTACAATACCCGGCTGGATACCGGTTCTTGGAAATAAGATAATTAAAATAGATAACAGCCTTAACTTAAGGGGAGTGCTTGCGTATTCCCTTATGCAGGGCGACGGTAAAGGGGATAACAATTTAAGCAAAAAGGACGTAAAAGATTTAACCGCTGATTTTGGGGTGACATACAATATTTTAAGCAATATACGGACCAATATAAATCTGCGTTACAGGCAGAAGGATGATTCACAGGGGCAGGCAAGGGACAGCTTTAAATCATTCGGCGGCACGCTTGAATTTATAGCGGAATTTTAGCAAATATTTAAAAAAGGGATGGCTATTACTTTATGAAAAAAGTATTGTTGGCATGCGTGATGACAATTACGGCGGCCTGTGCCTACGGCGCTCCGTATATAATTACAGGAATTTCGGTTTATAACTGCGGCGGCATAACCGTCGCCTGGGACGCGCCGTCAGACACTTCAACGGCTGTTTCTTACGTTATAAACCGTTCATCCGCGCAGGGCGCGCCGTATGATTTAACCGCAACTGCCGGTATAAATGAATTTTATGACGTATCCGCGGATACGGTCTCCGCGTATTATTATTCTGTAAGAGCCGTGGATTTTCAGGGTGTGACAGGGACGGCGACCGCGCAGAAGCCGACGCTTCCCGCTTCTGTGGAAAACCTGCAGGCATTGCCGTATAACTCTAAGAATCTTATTTTTTGGGAACCTTCTTCGGACACGGCGGTGGAGTCATATAACCTTTACAGAAGCAGCGGGTACGGATATAAACTTGTTGACAATGTAACCGGTACTCAGTATGCCGATGAAATGCTTTCAAACGGCACGCTTTACTATTACAGGGCGGCTTCGGTTAAAGGCGGTATTGAAGGGCCTTTTGCATGCTCTGTAACCGCAAGGCCGTATATTCCTCCTTTTTCCTTAAGAGAAGTGTCTTTAGAGGTTTCAGAAGGCGTATTAAACGCGTCCTGGCAATTATCCGGCCTGCAGGGGACGTATGAAATTGACAATTATAAAATATTCAGGTCAACCGCGCAGGGAGATGAAACCTTTTCCCCGGCGTCTGTCACGTATACTTCTTACAGCGAAACACTGCCTGAACAGGGCAGAATCTATTATTACGGCATCCGGACTGTTGATACGCAGGGAAATTCGTCACCGGCATTTTGGTTTTCGGCTTACAGCCCGGGCATGCCTTCCGCGCCTGCGGGTATTACTGTGACTTCGGTAAATGCCGCAAGGGTAAATATTGCATGGCAGGCAAATCCGGCAGCTGAAGGCATAAGTTCGTATCATGTGTTTAAGGATTCGGCTTTTCTTGCAACCGCCACGGCAGCGGCTTATTCCGATGTTTTGGTATCGCCGGGCGCGTCATATTCATATTATGTAACCGCGCTTAACGCTGATGGGGAAGGCGCCGCGTCATTAACGGTAACGGCGGCAGTTATGCCGGCCGCGCCAAAAAACGTTTCCGCGTCTGCAGGTATTGCTGCCGGCACTATTGACCTTGAATGGGGTTCAAATAATCCCGAGGAAAATATACAGAATTATAATATCTACAGGGCGACATCGCAGGACGCGTTTAATTTTACCGCGCCGTATTTAACCACGGGAACAGCCGGCGCGACGGATTTCGCGGCGGTCACGGGTACGGTGTATTTTTATACAATATCTGCGGTGACAGAAACCGCGTATGAATCGTTTTCTGCCGTTGTCTCCGCAATGGCGGTAACTTACGCGCCGCAGCCGCAGAATTTAACGGCAACAGCTTACAGCAATTATACAGGGCTTTCATGGGATAATCCCGGAGCTTCATACGCGGTAACTTCGTTTAAAATTTATAGAAGCACCGACGGATTATTTTTTAATTATCTGACATCTGTTTCGGGCGCGGAGTATACTGATTCCGGGCTTGATAACGGGAAAGAATATTATTACCGGGCATCATCAGTAAATATTTACGGAGAAAGCCCTTATTCCGAACACGTCACAATTACCCCTCAGGCGGGTTATTTTTCCGCGCCGTCGGATCTTACGGCAACTGCGGCCGCGGGTGACGGGAAAATAGTATTGTCCTGGAAGCCGGTATTATCGCAGGAAATAACCGGATATAATATTTACAGAAGCACGCAGGCCGGAATTTATGGCGGCTTGGCATACGCCGCGGGCGTTACCCCGTCAGCTTATACAGATAACAGCGCAGGGACGCTTACGGTTTATTATTACAGGGTCAGCGGAACAGGAATAACAGAAACCGCAAAATCTGCCGAAGTTTCAGCCCTGCCTTTTATAAGGCCGGGCCCTGCGTTAGAGCTTGCCGTTACAAGTTTATATAACAAAGTTTATTTAAGCTGGGATCCTCCTGCCACTGATTATTCCTATAAAACTGTTGTTAAATATAATATATATAGGAGCACATCTTCGCTTACATATGATCCTGAATTATTTTCTTTGCTGGCATCTGAATACACCGGCAATACTTTTATAGATACGCAGGTCAATACAACAGGCACATATTATTACAAGATAAAAACGGTTGACGACATGGGTAACGAAGACACTTCAACCACAGCCACGCAGATAGTGTTAAGCGGAGTCTTAAATCCGCCGGCGGTTTTAAAGGGAGTGGCTTCCAATAAACAGGTAAGGCTTGTATGGACATCAATTAGTCCGGATTCATACAGCGTTTACAGAAAAACCACGCAGACAGCCGCGGAGTTCGGGCCGCCCATAGCATACAACCTTGGTTTTGACGTAAAGGAATATGTGGACAGCTCCGTAATGAATAATGTGACTTATATCTACGCGGTAGCCGCGGTCAACGATTCCGGGGAAGGGCCAAAATCAAATCCTGTCGCGGCAACGCCGTATCTTGCCGCGGTGATTCCGGCTGACGCTTCAATCAGGTATGAGATAGACAATAAAAAAGACGTGAATCTTTGGTGGGACGCCGCGTCTGACGGCACGTATCAGGTTGCGGGTTACAGTGTTTTTAGAAGCAGGGATAACGGCTTTACATATACGCACCTTACAATTACGCCTTCTGTGATAACCGGCTACACAGACACATCAACGGAATGGGACAATAATTACCTGTATATGGTAAGGGTGGTGGATTCGGGAGGAAATACCGACGCTACATACACGCCTTTAAAGGTTGAACTGCCGCTTCCAAAGAATAAAATAAGGGTTTTTTCAAACCTTGTGGATTTAAGCAAAGGCGAAAAACTTAAACTTAAATACCTTCTGGTAAAAAGCGGAAAGGTGAAATTATTTGTGACAACGCTTAGCGGTGTTCATGTCAGAACGCTTGTTGAAGCGGATTTAGAGCCGGATATTTCCAAAGACAGGCCTTTTGAAAGCGCGGACATATTCTGGGACGGGACAAATCAAAGCGGTAAAAAAGCCGCTTCAGGCGCCTACCTTCTGATTCTGGAAATGGAAGGCGTAAGGGTTATTGAAAAAGTCGCGGTTGTAAAATAACGGTATGATAATAGCGGACAGGGGACATGAATGGGAATAATACAGGTGCTTCCGGATAATGTGGCAAACCAGATAGCCGCCGGAGAAGTGGTTGTAAGGCCGGCTTCGTGCGTAAAGGAGCTTATTGAGAATTCAATAGACGCGGGCGCAAAAAACATAACCGTAAATGTTGAAGACGCTGGAAAAAAGCTGATAGAAATAAAAGACGACGGGTGCGGCATGGATGAAACCGACGCCGTAAATTCATTTTTAAGGCATGCCACGTCCAAAATAAAAGTGATTTCCGACCTTGACTCCGTGCAGACCCTGGGCTTCAGGGGCGAAGCGCTGGCTTCCATCGCGTCCGTGTCACGGCTTGAAATGATAACCCGCACAAAGGATGAAGAAGCCGCGGTAAGGATTCTTTTTGACAACGGGAAAATTCAGAAAAAAGAAAAAACAGCCGCCAATTGCGGCACTGTAATAAGGGTTAGGGATTTGTTTTATAACACCCCGGCAAGGCTGAAATTTTTAAAATCAAAATACACCGAAGAAGCGCATATCATAGACGCGGTAATGGCGCAGGGGCTTTCAAAGGAAGATGTATCAATAAAACTGTTTATAGACGGCAAAGAAACGCTTGTTTTCCCGCCCGCAAGCGGCTTTAAGGAAAAAGTCCGTTCTGTTTTCGGAACAGAGGCGCATGACGCGCTTTTGGAAATAGGAGAATATACCGACAACATAAAAATAACCGGCTTCATCTGCGCCCCTTCTGTCACAAAAAACAACCGTTCCGCGCAGTTTTTGTTTGTAAACGGCCGCGCTGTTTCAAGCAGGGCGCTGTCGTACGCGGTTTACGAAGGCTATGGCACGCTTCTTATGAAAGGCAATTATCCGGTAACGTTTATTTTTGTTGAAATCAACCCTTCTTTTGTTGATGTCAATGTCCACCCCGCAAAGGCGGAAGTTAAATTCAGGAATGAACACGATATTTATGTGCTTATAAAAAAAGCCGTGGAAAACGCGCTGCACGCGGCAAACCTTTCCAGAAGCGCGTACGCGGATGTTTTTGATTCCGCGCAGGCGGCGGATAAATACGGCGCCGCGGCGCGGGAGTCGGTGAACAGGTTTTTTACGCAGGAATCAGCCGCGCTTTTTTCATCCCCGCTGGTATCGGGGCCAAGGTCCGACGTTTCTTTTCAGGCGCAGTCCCAAAGAAGGGAATACTTTAATTTCAGATTTTTAGGGCAGGTAAATACCACTTACATAGTGGGCGAAGAAAACGGAAGCCTTGTCATAATAGACCAGCATGCCGCCCATGAAAAGGTCCTTTATGAAGCCATAATGAAAGAACTTAATTCCGGAGAAGTAAAAGTGCAGGAGATGCTTATACCGGAAGTTATAGAGATGACGCCGGCGGAAAAACTTACGGTTTCAAACAACCTTGAAGTTTTCGCGAAGATGGGAATTGAACTGGAGCCGTTCGGGGGAAACGCGTACAGCATAAGGTCGCATCCTGTGCTGATAAAGAATAAGGCAATTGGCGGTATTGTAAAGTCCATAGTTGATTCTTTAAAGGAAAAAGGCACGGCAAGCGCGGACGAAGCCATGAAGGACGCGGCTGCCACAATGGCATGCAGGGCGGCGTACAAAGCCGGAGACGCCCTAAGCCAGAACGAAATAGAGGCGCTGCTGGGCGAGTATTTTGAAATAGACGCCCCTTTTTCATGCCCGCACGGAAGGCCGCCCATAGTAAAAATTGGATTTGAAGAAATTGAAAAAATGTTTAAAAGAAAACTTTAAATATTTCTGCCGGCATTAAATAAGGAGAAAGCATCATGTTTATGGTCATATGCGGGCCAACCGCTTCGGGAAAATCCGCAGCTGCCGTGGAAACGGCCGTTTTATTGAATGGGGAAATAATTTCAGCGGATTCCATGCAAATATACCGCGGAATGGATATTGGAACGAATAAAATATCAAAAGAATCACAAAAAAATATCACGCACCACCTTATTGATATAGCGGACCCAAAAGACGGCTATTCAGCCGCGATGTTTAAAAAAGACGCGGAAGCGGCAATGGACGAAATAAAGAAAAAAAACCGTCTTCCTATTATATGCGGCGGGACCGGATTGTATATTGACGCCATAATTAAAGGGCTTGCCGCCGCGGGGGAAACCGCTGATTCCGTTAAAGAACAAATCAGGCTTATGGAAAAGGAAAAAGGCGCGGATTATCTTTACGCCCTTTTAAAAGAAAAAGACCCGCAGGAAGCGGCCGTAATAGACAGAAAAAATCCGCGCAGGCTGATAAGGGCGATGGAAATAATTGAATCTACGGGCAGGAAAGTATCTGACATAAAAAAAGAAACAGCGGCAACCGCTTATAAAGACAGGTGTGTTATATTTGTAATAAACGCGCCAAGGGAAGTGCTTTACAGCCGCATTGACAGGCGTGTTGATGAAATGGTAAAAGCAGGGCTTTTTGAAGAGGTTGAATCCCTGCTGAAAAAAGGGGTAAAAGCCGATTCTGTGCCGATGCAGGCAATAGGTTACAAGGAAGCGGCGGGCTTTTTTGCCGGCGGTGAAAAAAAAGAAGAAGCAATAGCGCGTATAAAACAGGCAACGCGCAATTACGCTAAAAGGCAGCTTACATGGTTTAAGCGGTATAAAGACGCGGTATGGATTGATTCCAATGAAGGCAATTCCAAAAAAACTGCCGGTGATATCATTAAAGCGTGGAAAAGCCGGCAGTGATGTGATACTATTTTAATATTATAAAAAATAAATCCGGAAGGAAACAATGAAAAAATTATTTTCCAACCTTAATTTTATTATGCTTATGTTCGTGCAGACGGTGGAACAGATAGGCGACAGCCTTACGCTTATGGCTTTAATCGCCTGGGCCATGCAGGTATCCGGCGCCGCGCACGCTTCAACCGCGAATATGACAATACTTCTTTTCTGGATAGGGGTGCCGATAATACTTGTAGGCCCTTTCAGCGGTGTTGTAATAGACCGGTTTAAAAGGAAAAATCTTCTTGCGGCGGCCACCGCTTCAAAAGGAATTTTTATATTTTTAATATTTTTTTATATGATGAATTTATCGGGCAATGCCTGGCCTGCGGCCCTGCTGTATTTTTTTGTCTTTATGAAATCATTTTCCACGCAGTTTTTTGTACCGGCTAAATCCGCTTTTTTGCCTGATGTGGTCGCGGATGAAAACGGGCTTGTGAAAGCAAATTCGCTTTCGGCGACGCTTATGATAATAACGCAGATTTTTACATACGCGGCCGCGGGTATACTGATAGCGCGGTTCGGGTATAAAATGATACTTCTGGCAAGCGCCGCATTGTATATACCCGCGCTTCTGCTTGTGCTTGCCATTAATGCCCGTGAAAAGCATGAAGAAAAGGGGCATTTTGAATCATGGGGACACGCTGTTGCCGACATTAAGGAAGGTTTTGTTTTTATGTTTTCCGCCGGCCGCGTTAAGTTTGTCACCAGAAGGGTTTTTATCCTTATGATATGCGCCATAGTTTTTTACATATCCCTTACAGGCGGTTTTTTAAAGGAAATAAAGGACGCGACCGGAATAAAGATGGAGGATATAAAGGCTCTTGGTTTTTTACAGGCAGCTCTTGGCCTGGGGCTTGTGGCGGGCGTGCTTGTCCTTGAAAAATTGATAAAAAAGTTCGGCGAAATTAACCTTATAAGGATAGCGTTTCCTGCTGTCGGGCTTGTCCTTTCCTTTGTGTATTTTTTCAGAAATTTTTATTTCTTAATGATTTGCGGTTTTTTTGCGGGAATGGCCGGCGTGATACTTCTTTCAATTGCGGAAACCGTGGTGCAGAAAGATTCCGCCGCGGAGATACGGGGGCGCGTTTTTTCCGCGTATTATTTGTTCCGCAATACCGGGCCGTTGATAGCTTCGGCTTTGGCAGGGCTGCTTGTAAGGTTCATGCCGGAAAGCGCAATAGCGCTTACTGCCGTTCTTTGCCTTGTGATTTACGGTCTGGTAAATCTGGCTTTCAGGAACCGCGAAAACGGCGCGGTTAAATAGAATATGGCGGATATAAGGCGGCCGCGCCCCGGCAAACTTATATGTTCTTTCATTTATTCAAACAAAAGCGCTTATGACGGCGCGCTTAAGGAACTGGTAAAACTATACGGCGAAACCGATTTTGAAACCGAAGAAACTCCTTTTACGCACACTTCATATTACAGCGGTGAAATGGGGTATAATTTAAAACGCAGGTTTGTCTCTTTTAAAAATACCGTTACTCCGGACGTTCTTGCAGGGGCGAAAGTTTTTGCCATAGAAGAGGAAAAGAAGCATTTAAACGAAAAAGGCGGAAGAATTATTAACATTGATCCCGGTTTTTTATGCCAGGCGAAACTTGTGCTTGCGTCTGCAAAGAATTTCAGCCACAGGGTGTACATGTCCGACGGGATATTCGGCGAATCAACGCTAAGGTTCAATACATCAACAAAGCAATATGAACCATGGCCCTGGACGTATCCTGACTACGCGGAAAAAGCGGTATTAGAGGTGTTCAACAAAATAAGGGGTATTCTGACAGAACAGGAATATAAAAATAGCGAAAAATCAGGACAAAAATAGGGCGAAAAAGCCCGAAAATCCAATATTTTAAGGTGAATTTTGGGGGGGTTGGTTTTTTTTGTTTGACAGTCAAAGGCCTGTTATGTTAAATTGTTTTATCAGTCACTGCTTTTTTTGTATTACGGAAAGTGATTTTAGAATGGCGCGCCGGCTGCGCGTCAATTTAAATATTTATGTTGATTTTTAACCCGGATAATTAATACCGGGATACATATTTGGAATAGCGGAGGACAATTGTGCGCACAAAAAGTGTAATTCTGTCCATTTTTGCTTTTATTATTCTTCTGGCGGCTGCTCCTTTAGCGTCTGCGGATGATTTTTCAGACACACTGCAGATTACATGGGAAAAAGTAAAAGAGCCATTTTTTGATAAATATAATCCCTTTGGCACAGGCGCCAGAGCAATTGGTATGGGGGAGGCCTTTTCGTCGATAGCAGACGATGCTTCAACAATTTACTACAACCCTGCCGGCCTTGCGCAGCTTGACCATAATGAAATTTTCTGGACAGGCGGAAG
>JAKQNO010000134.1 GCA_029565735.1 bacterium | reverse complement strand
ACAACATAGTATGAATCGGTAAGCTGCACGGAAGGGATGTAAAAAGGCGAATTTACGGGGCCAAGCGAATAGAAACACACCATCATCTGGCGGCCCTTCATTATGCCTCTCATTTTTTCGTGAATTTCCTTTAAACCTTCCTCCCTGTCCATCCCGTTTAAGCCTTCAGGGGCTATTCCGGGCGAGAAAAGGAACTTTGTGTTTTTAGGGTCGCGTCCCTGGTCGTGAATTCCGTCGTGGTGGATTGTATGACCCTTAATATTTAAAGCTTCTTCTTCGCCTTTTTCAAGCGCCATTTTTTTAACATACTCTTCATCAGCTTTTTTGTCATTCGGGACATATACTGTATCCGGATTCAGCAGTTCAGCGTATTTCGCGACAAATTCCATAAGCGCCGGATTTTTAAGGGCCTCAAGCCTCTTAAAGCTTTCTTTGGAACACTTCTGTTTTAAAACATCCATAATTTCGTACCTCCTGTGTGTAAAAATTACAATATTATCTGATTTTTATCCAAAAAATTCAAGAATAAATTTTTACATCTCCACCAGCGACAGCATTCCGTCTGAAACGCTGTAAAAAAGGGGAAATACCCCAAGTTTCGGGTATCTGCCCTGTATCCTTTTTACCTCTGAAACCACAAAGTCTTTTTCATTCCCAATTTCAAATATGGGGGCAAAACTGTCAAAGTGCTGTTCTGCTGTATCTTTGTCCCAGCCCGCGTTTACAAGGCCGCTGATGTAGCTTTCTTTCCTGTTATGCAGGCCGCACATGCCGCAGTCATCGTGGCCTATTATGGCTATTGCTTTTACCCTTCCCACTGCCACGGCGTAGGAAATAACAAAATCGCTGTATTTCATTGAACCGCCTGCTGTCCTTATTACATAGGCAAAATTATCCGGAACCCTTAATACTTTCCTGTTATCCATGCACATACCCACAAGAATTTCCGCGTTATTATAAATTCCGCCCTGTTCGCCAAGATTATGGCACCTTATAAGCGTTTCAACCGGTGTTCCTTTAATCATATCCGGCATTTCGGAATACGAGCTTATTTTTACAGTTTTCATAAATCTTGCCTCCTTTTCCTGATGCGGGCAAAAAAAAATCCGGCCTGACGGTATCCTTCAAAACCCGCCTGCCGGATTATTAAAGCGGCCTGCCGTTTTTATTAACCGGCGTTCCGCCAAATCTTCCTTGTTTACTGCGCTAAAAATATACAGGATGAATGGTGTAAAGTCAAATATTTTTTTTAATCAAATATAAGGCGTGGAAAAACATTAAAAATTCTAAGATTTGATTAACACCTGCAGGGCGGAAGGCCGGATAGTCAGATGGTTGGAAGATCAGAAGAATCTAAACCAACTGCCTCACCTTAAAAGGCACGCCTGCCAATGCCAAATCCCTGTAAGGCGGACGGGAGTAAGCAAAAACTTAAAACCGGTGTTTCGCTATAGCTTAACTGCCTATAGCTTAATTCGCTATCTTTCCAATTGGTAATTACTTTCAAGATTAGAGTCCATAGTAAACACTATTATCCGTTCCCCTGTCTTTGTGCTTATGTCGGTATGCATTGAAACTGTCTTTGCACCGGTGATTTCTTCTATATTCTTTTCAAGCATCTTTCTTGATGCTTCCAGAAGCCTGACCCTGGTCTGTTTTACAAGCGACTTCCCTTCACTGTCTTTGGCAAGGGTTTTTTCGGCGGCTGTAAGCACGCCTTTAAGCCTTATAAAAATAATGTCCCCCATTATGTCAACAAGCGTGTCTTCAGGGCCGCGCCCCATATGTTCTTTTTCAAATTTTATAATATACTCCCTTATCTTTGCCTCTGCCTGACCTTTGGAAATTTTTTCAGCCATTTTCCACCATCCTGATTTTTACACATTTTATATTGTATTTTTTTCATGGTCAAGGGCGTATTTAATAATCAAACATTTATGTTTAATTTTTAAACACCTTTGTATTTTTTTGAAACACGCTCCGTTAAAATTACCCTGTATTTATTTAAAAATCCGCGGCACAGAATTTGCTTTTATACAGTTGGAAGTAAATGATATATAAAACTTATTAAGGAGGCGGATTTTATGAAACTGTTGGAAAGAAGGGTTTTACCGGAAAGGCAGGACGATTTTGGCTCTATTTTTGACGACTTTTTTACTGCCGGGCTTCCTGTAACAGGAAAAATTTCACCGTCAGTGGACATCGCGGAGGAAAAGGAAAGGTACATTGTAAAAGCCGACCTTCCGGGAATGAAGCAGGAAGATATTAAGGTGGAGCTTGATGACAGCGTGCTTTCAATTTCCGGAGAAAGGAAGCATGAAAAAGAGGAAAACGACGAAAAAAAGAATTACCATTATTACGAAAGAAGCTACGGCAGCTTCCAGCGGCGTTTTGTCCTTCCCAAAGGTACTGACTCTGAAAAAATAGAAGCCAAATATGAACACGGTGTCCTGGAAATTGTAATACCAAAGACCGAAGCTAAAAAAGCAAAAGAAATTAAAGTCAGGTAACAGGTGAAAACTTACAAGTGACAGGTGACAAGTATCAACTGACAACTTGAACCTGTCACTTGATTTTTGTATTTCCCTGTGTTTTAATGTAAAAAACACACGGGAGCTGTTTATGGACATAAAAAAAGAAGATAACGTTGATTTTATAAACCTTGTCCTTATGTTAAACCAGAATGCCCTTATATCTTTGGGCGAAGCCGCGCGTTTTGTATCCGGAAAGAAACAACAGAACCTTCCGCTGGCGCGCCAGACAATAAATATGATAAAGGCAATTGCCGATAAAACAGCGGGCAAACTGACACCCGGCGAGTCAAAGCTTGTTTTCAGGATTCTGGGAGAGCTTCAGCAGAAATACGTTGTAGCAGCCGGGCTTTCAAAACCTGCAGGCGAAACAGAGTACAGGACAATTAATTCGCCAAAAGCTCACGCTGAAGCGATTGAAAAAAATCTGGATAAACTGTCGGATGACCAGCTTCAGTCGCTTTTGTCCGAACTGATGAAAAAGGCAGATGGAAAGAATAAATAACGTATCCAAAATAGGCGTACTTTCAGACACCCATTCAAAACACCTTTCCGAACAGGTAATAAAAGTTTTCAGCGGCGTGGATTTAATCATACACGCCGGCGACCATACTTCGCGGGAGATTATAACAACCCTTGAAAAAACAGCGCCTCTTGTGTCGGTGCAAGGCAACATGGATCCTGACGCGTTAAATCTTGAACAGCAGACAGTTTTAATCTTAAATGATAAGTTTAAAATAGCCGTATGCCACGGCGCCGGCCTTCACGCCAATACAGCCGAAAGGATGTATAAAAAATTTGCCCCGGAAAAACCTGATATGATAATTTTCGGCCATACGCATTTAGCCATGAATAAACTGCATAACGGCATACTTCTTTTTAATCCCGGAAGCCCGACAAGAGGAATGGGATGCAATTCTGTAGGGGTAATTTCGCTTGAAAATGGCTTATTACATTCAGAAATTATCAAGCTGTAATAAATAACTACTTTTGTGATAAATAAGATGCAATAACCCTGCAATCTATAATTTCCCTTAAAAATAAGGCATTTATTTGAAAATATAGATGTTAATACGTGTGGATAAGATGTGGATAACTGCCGCTTTTGCGAAACAATTCCCGAAAACGCCTAAAAATACTATAAAGGCGCGGCTGGGCGGCTAAGCAGCTGGGAAGCTGGGAAGTAAAAAACTCTAGGGATGGATGGACAAAAATACATAAAAAACATCGAAAATTCGAAATTCGATATTCGATTAACACCTGCAGGGGTTGGGTGTGTTTTAAAACACGGTTAAATTAAATATTGTCTTTTCTTAGTATTGCAAAAACAGGCAGGCTCTCTTTCGCGCTGATGGCAATCAGATATTCCCTTTCCCCTTTTGTGTGGCTTATCTCCACGCCGTCCGGCTCTTTTATTGACAGTACTTCAGCGCCTATAACGCGGGCATCCGGTGTAAAAGCTTCAAGTTTGTCGCCTATCCTTAATGTGTTTTTCGCGGCTGCCTTATAAACGCCGTTTTCGGCTTTTCCGGTAATATGCCCCATATACACGCTTTTTGATATGTAGTCCGAAGATTTAAAACTCTGCTGAACTTCCCCTTCTTTTGCAAAATAAAAACCGCGGGTATATTCCCTGTGTGAAATTCTTTCAAGTTCATCTTCCAGTTTAAGATCAGGAATATAAGCCGCAGGATTGCTGATATATTTGTCGCGCGCCGCCCTGTAAACCGCTGCTGTTACAGCCGCGTAATGCGCGCTTTTCATCCTTCCCTCTATTTTAAAACTGTCCACCCCGATTTTTATGAATTCGTGAAGATAATTAACAGTATTTAAATCTTTTGAATTTAAAATGTATGAACCCCTGCTGTCCTCTTCCACCGGAAATCTTTCGCCCGGCCTTTTTTCTTCCGTAAGTTCATAGCTCCACCTGCAGCTTTGAGCGCACTCCCCGCTGTTAGCGCTTCTGCCCGCCATGTAATCGCTTAAAAGGCACCTTCCGGAATAAGACATGCAGATTGCGCCGTGCACAAAAATTTCAAGCTCCATCTGCGGGCATCTTTCCCTTATCTCCCGTATTTCATCAAAAGACAGCTCGCGCGCCAGCACTATCCTTTTGGCGCCAAGGCTGTGCCATTCATTTACTTCCATGTAATTTAAGTTATTTGACTGTACGGAAATATGGGCTGGTATTCCGGGCGCTTCTTTTTTTGCCATTGAAAATACACCCAGGTCGGAAATTATCAGGCCGTCGGGCTTTATCTCATTTAAAAATTTTAAATGGTTTTTTATCCCTTCAAGATCCCTGTTATGCGGAAATACGTTAACCGTAATATATATTTTTTTATTTATTGAATGCGCGTACTCCACCGCTTCTTTAAGGCCGGCATTGTCAAAATTTCCGGAAAAATTCCTTAGGCTGTAATTCTTGCCCGCGGCGTACACGGCGTCCGCCCCGTATGCAAAGGCAAATTTCAGTTTTTCAAGATTGCCGGCAGGGGACAGAATTTCAGGTTTTTTCATGGCTTTTTTCAGATTTCTTTTCTTTCAAGGATTGCCTGGCCAAGCGTTATTTCATCCGCGTATTTAATATCAGAACCCGTCGGCAGCCCTTTGGCAAGGCGTGTTATTTTTATATCTGGATTTGCAGTTTTTACCGCGTCAGCTATATACAAAGACGTGGCATCGCCTTCAACGGTATGGTTAATGGCAAGAATTATTTCCCTTATGTTTTCTGTTTTTTCAGACCTCTTTAAAAGCTGCCGTATTTTCAGGTTGTCCGGAAGTATGTTGTTTAAAGGATTAATAAGGCCGTACAACACGTGATAAACACCGCTGTGTTTTCCGGTGTGTTCTATTGTTATCACGTCTTCGGGCGATTCCACAACGCATATGGCGCCCTTATCCCTTTTTTCATCGGAACATACGGCGCAGGTGCCGGCAGCGCTTATATTTCCGCATATATCACAGAATTTGATGTCTTTTATCCCGCCAAGCGCTTCGCTTAAAGCGTCGGCGGCCGGCTGCCCTTTTTTAAAAATATAAATGGCGGTCCTTTCCGCCATTTTAGGGCCTATACCGGGAAGTTTGGAAATTTCATTGATAAGTTTTTCAAGCTTAAAGGGATATGTGTACACTTTATGTTTTTCCGCCTTGGCTTAAAAGCCGGGTATGTTCATGCCGCCTGTAAGTTTTTTTGTTTCCTCTTCAACCATTTCCTGCGCGCGGTTCAACGCCTCGTTCACCGCGGCAAGCACAAGGTCCTGCAGCATATCGGCGTCGCCTGATGATATAAGCTCTTTGTCTATGACTATCTCTTTTATCTCTTTACCGCCGGTGGCCGTCACTTTAACCGCGCCGCCGCCGGACTGTGCTTCAACGGTCCTGCTTTTAAGCTCTTCCTGTAATTTCGCGAAACGCGCCTGCATCTGCTGCGCCTGCTTCATAAGCTGGTTCATATTCATAGTCAGCCTCCGTGTTTGCCGTGTTTTTTAATTTCCACGCTCTGTATTTTAAAAACTTTTGAAAGGTCTTTTATGGGCTGCAGGTTCATCGCCTCTTCCTGCGTCACTTCTTTCTGTATGTTCACTTTTTTCCTGTATTCGTCTTTTGCGTATACAACAAGCTTCATATCCCTTTTAAATTCTTCTTTAAGGACTTCTTTTATTCTTTCCGCGTGTTTTTTTATCAGTTCCGCCATAAACGGATTTTCGCCTATTATTGTCAGCGTTTCATTTTCATATAACGCCACTTTGGCGTTTTCTATTGACGGTATAACTTCTTCGCCGTATTCCAGGCGGCCCGCCCTTTCAATCACGTTCGGCCATTTTTTTTCTATTATATCCGCCGTAAGGTTTTTTATTTCCTCTTCTTCCTCTATTTCCTCTATAAGAAGGCCGGGCCTTGCCGGCGTTTCTTCCGGATCTTCTTTTTCAGGTTCAGCCTCTTGCGCGGCTTTAACCGGCGCCTTAATTTCTTTTTTTTCCGTAATTGCCACAGGCACGTCAGGTATCTGTGCGCCGGACGACAATATCATATCCGCCACAAATGTTTCCACAATAATGCCGGGAACATTGCTTCTTGAAAGCCTTGATTCCGTATCAATGGCTTTCTGAAGCATTAAAAGCACGGTTTTTTTGTCCGCAAGCGCCGACAACGCGGCCATTTCACGGATTTCATCCTCTGTTGAATCTATTCCCGCGGTATCGCCGGATGATTTCATTACAAGCAGGTTGCGCAGGGTTTCAACTATTCCCCTTGTAAAATGTTTAAGGTCATATCCGTCGGTTATCACATTTTCCACCGAAGCCAGCGCCGCTTTTAAATCACGGTTAAAAACATTTTTTATCAGACCGAATAACTTATCGCTTTCTATCTCTCCCAGCATTTCCGCGACAGCCGAAGCCGTAAGTTTTCCGCCTTTGGCGAACGTGACAGCCTGGTCAAAAATGCGCTGCCCGTCCCTTAACGCGCCGTCACCGGCTTTTGCTATCATTTTTATCGCTTCAGGTTCCGCGTCAATTTTTTCACGCGCGGCTATCATTTTTATGTTTTCAATTATTGTTGAAATTGCCGCCCTTTTGAACCTGAAATGCTGGCAGCGCGACAGTATGGTCTGCGGTATATTCTGGGGGTCTGTGGTTGCAAATATGAAAATCACGTGGCGCGGCGGCTCTTCAAGCGTTTTTAAAAGCGCGTTAAAAGCCTCCGTGGTAAGCATGTGCACTTCATCTATGATGTAAACCTTATACCTGCTTCTTGCCGCGGAAAATCCAACCTGTTCACGCAGTTCGCGTATCTTGTCTATACCGCGGTTTGACGCGCCGTCAATTTCAATTACATCAAGCGAACTGCCGTCCTTTATTTCCGTACAGCTTGGGCAGACGCCGCAAGGATTAACCGTAGGGCCTTCCTTGCAGTTTAATGCCTTGGCGAATACGCGCGCTGTTGTGGTCTTGCCGACTCCCCTTGGCCCGGAAAAAAGGTATGAATGCATTATTCTTCCGGTTTCTATCGCCCTCATAATGGGTTTAATGACCTGGTCCTGCCCTATGATGGAGTTGAAATCCTGCGGCCTCCACTTTCTTGTATAAACAAGGTACTTATCCGTCATTTTCATCCTTTTTATCCGCTTTTTACCGGACGTTAAACCGGCGCGGCACATTTAAAATTAAGCGGGGTTACGGCAACACCTCCGGTATCCGCTTACCGTTGCTACCTTCCGGTCCTGGCGGACTTCACGGGCCGCGAGCGCGCCGGCCCCGCCTATATCTATATTTTTTCCGCTATTGCCACTATTGACTGGCCTGCCGGAGGTTTTAAAAACCTTTCAAACGGCCTTGTAACCGGCAGTATGTATTTGTCAAATATTTTTGCCTGATTCTCAGGTATATGGCTTTTTTTCAGGATCCTGCCGCTGAAATACCACCCTATTATTCCCGCAAAATTCAGGTAAAAAATATCAAGAATTTTAAAACCATTATTTTCAAGCAGTTCTTTCAGTTCTGTTTTATTATATCTTTTATGGTGCCCAAGCGCTTTATCCATCTCGCCGTAAATAATCTGCATTGCGGGTACCAGTATAACGAATTTTCCGCCTTTGGCAAGGGCTTGTTTTACATTTTTTACCGCCCTGCCTTCGTCCTTAATATGCTCCAGCACATTAAGCATAACGGCTGTATCATAAGCGCCGCTTTTAATTTTTTTTCCGGGTTTGTTTATGTCAAGCTTTATTACTTTTACATTTTTTCTGCCCTTATATTTTTTTGCCGTAAATTTTACATAATCCGCATCAATGTCGGCGGCGCACACTTTATCGCCGTCTTTTAAAAGATAATCGGTTATATTCCCGATTCCGCAGCCAATTTCCAAAACCCTTCCGCTTACGCCTTTTTTTATGCTTTCATAAATCCATGAATTATAGTTATTAAGGCTGCTGATTTTATGCAGGGAATCGGTAAGGCTGTGCCCTGATTCCATTGTTAATCCACAAACCTGTATTTAATAAGCGCCCACATTGCCCTAAAACCGTCTATTGCCTTTATTTTTTTCCCTTCATCATAGCTTCTTCCGTAAAAACTTATCGGCACTTCATATATTTTTGCTTTTTTCTTAAGCATCTTTGCGGTTATTTCCGGCTCTATTTCAAAACCCTTTGATTTAATATCTATGCCTTTTATAAGATGCGCCTTAAACATCTTATAGCATGTCTCCATATCCGTAAGCGTGGTGTCATAAAGTATATTTGTGACAAGATTAAGTATTTTGTTCGCAACATAATTCAAAAATAAAAACGCGCGGTGTTTTCCCAGGAATCTTGAACCGTAAACCACGTCAACTTCGCTGCGCCTGAAGGAATCCAGCATTGCTTTATAATCCTCCGGGTCATATTCAAGATCAGCGTCCTGAACAATTATAAAATCGCCCTCTGCCGCGGCAAACCCTGCTTTTAAGGCCGACCCTTTGCCTTCATTTTTATCCTTAAAAATAACTTTTATATCCGGGTATTTTACCGGAATTTCCTTCAGAATATTTATTGTTGAATCCGTGGATTTATCATCCACAACAATAATCTGCTTATTAATACCTTCAATGCTGACATTTATCACTCTATCCAGAATTTCGGCAATGGTTTTTTCTTCATTGTAAACCGGAATTACTATACAGAGAGTTTTATCCTTTAACGGCTCAACTTTCATATTATTTTCCTCTGTTCGCGTATTTATAACCGGCCGCAGTAAGAATTACAGCCAAAATAACGTATAAAATGTGGGTGAAATGAATATTATCACGAAAATCCGCAAAAAACCATCCTAAATTAAAACCGTGTCCCGCAAAAAAAGAGAATATTTTATCTTTTGTAGAAGCATACCTTAAAAACGGCATGCAGGACATGAAAAATACGGCTGCAACCGAATACACCGACGCTGTCCTGAACACCTTTGTATCTGACAGTTTATATTTTTTATCAAAATAAGCGGCATACAGTGAAAAAGCAAATACGCCGGGAATAAGCTGCCTTGCCGGCACCATGGATCCTCCCCAGTCGCTCCAGAACAAAAATACGCACATATACGGCAATCCTATAAAAGCCGGAATAAGCATTTTAAAATTTTTTTCAGCCGCGGCGCTGATAATCCCCCACGCAGTGAAAAAATAAACAGGCGCGTAAAACAGGATTCCAAAATTACGGTCCGTAAGAATTGCAAAGAAAGCTTTTAACGCGTGCTTTACGGAAAAAATAAAATAAAAAGATGAACTTACAAATATATCCGAAAGCGCGGTGCCGGCCGGTTTTCCATAGATATGAAAATAATAAATAAAAAATACCGCGGCAGACGCCGCAATAACCGCGTTATTGGCCGCTTCATCCTGTATGCGGAACTTT
The DNA here is from genome assembly GCA_029565735.1 of bacterium. Classification (GTDB taxonomy): domain Bacteria; phylum Oederibacteriota; class PGYV01; order PGYV01; family PGYV01; genus PGYV01. The sequence goes on along the minus strand of JAKQNO010000134.1, from coordinate 6,402 downwards.
TTTTCCCTGAATAATACTATGTACCTTAATAAGTATATCGCGCCGCTTAAAAACACGTATTTGGAATGAAGCCACGGCAAAAAACCAATACCCGCAAAAAAAATAAGGCTGTTCCCTTTTCCGGAAAGCAAAAACCTGATGCAGTACAGGACAATTAAAACAGCCGATATTTCCGTGAGCACAAGCGATGAATTTACCGAAAAAGGCGCGGCAATTCCGTATATGGACGCGAATAACAATGACCTTTGCATTCCAAAATCAAGGCCTGCCATAATCATAAACAGCAGCATAACCGCCAGCGCCGCGATAAAAGCCATAAACAGCATAACGCCAATCCTGCCGCCGGCCAGAAAAAACGGTGAAATTAAAGCAGGCAGTCCTATGCTGTGAAGGGAATAAATTCCGCCGCCGTTTTTGCCGGGCGTGTTGTGTATGTTTTTATATTCAAGAAACGCGGGATAAAAATCCCTGTATGAATCCTGATTTTCATAATTATTCTGCAAATCAGCGTCAAAATCACCGGCAAGGCTTCTTGCTATAAGAAGGTAATGCGGTTCATCGCCGGTGGGAGGGTATACTGTGTTAATATATAAACCGGCTGCCGAAAAAAATACAAAAAACGCCATAAACATTTTCAAACCCGGATTTGCGCAGTTTTTTGAAAAATATATTTTCTTTAAATACCTGAACATCATAATGAATAAAACAAGGAAGGATAAAAAACCGGCGCATACAAGCATGGCATATCCCAGCACTCCTGTTTTTATGAACCCTCCCCACGGCAGGTATATGTTTCCAAGCATTAAAAAATCCGCGCCATGAAAACGCGGATACAAATAGTAATACAAAGGCACAGCTGCCGCTGCGGCAGAGGGAATGGCAAATATCAATCCGTTTATTTTAAGTTCTTTTTCCAAAGGCACGCCGTTTAAGCGCGATATGGCCGCTGAAATCATCCGGTGAGAACATACAAATACAGCACAAAAAAGAGCCGCGGCAGCCGCAAATTTTATATAAAAATTTTCTGTTACATCCTTATAAAACGGGATAAAAAAAACCGCGGCTGTTATAATTCCGGAAAACGCGGCAGGTAATGAATAAAGAAGCGTTTTCTTCATTTTTTCTCTTTTTTGGCGTAAAAACTCTGCGGTTTAACGCCAAGCACGTAAACCTTAACTTTCTTTCTTCCCCATTTAAAAGCTTCTTCGGTCGTATTATAACAAAGGTCTATTTTTTTTCCTTTAATCGCCCCGCCGGTATCGCCGCACCACGCGAAGCCGTAGCCGTCCACGTAAATAAGGGACCTTAATGCTATCACTTTAGGGTCCACAGCCGCTATTCCGTGCCTTGTGCGCCATCCAAGCGCCGTAATACCCGCCCATTTCAGGCCGTTTGATTCAGGCGACGGGTCATAAGCGGTTGCCTCCACGTCATGAACATAGTGCACATAAGTGGTTTTTGGCACGGTAATTGGATGGTTTTTTTTGGAAATCCCCTGTATTACAAAAGCGTCTTTTGGTTTTTTAATTACGCCTGTCCTGAAGAGGCTTTTTGAATAAATATTTCTGCCCGACAGATTAAGGCTTTTTTTCACCGAATGCCTGTACCCTTTATTCCCTTCCTGTAACCAGATCTTCCATCCGTCCTGAACAAATCCGCTTTTTTTTACTTTTGTTTTAAAAGGCAGATATTCCCTGGAAATACCGGCTTTAACCGATACATTCATCGAGGCAATGGCAGCGCCTCCCCATACAATAAACAGGGCAGCTGTAAAAATTTTTATTATTAATTTATCTCTGTTTTTCATTGTTCTGATTATATCAGCATTTTTCTCGTTTTTACAGAATAAACATTATGAAAGCCGCTTTTGCCTTTCACTTCAACGGGAGGAAGGGAATCCACTTCCACCAGGCTTTCCACCTGATTATAAACCTCTTCGGAAATTATAATCTGGCCGTGCAGCGCGGTGCCGCAGAGCCTGCTTGCAAAATTAACCGTATCCCCTATCACAGTGTATTCAAGCCTTTCTTCAGAACCCATATTGCCGGTGATTATTTCTCCCCTGGCCAGGCCGATGCCAAGGCCTATATTAAGCGCCGGGTCTTTCTGCTGCCATTCCTTCAATTTCATGGCAAACTGAACCTGTATGTCAAGGGCGGACAATATTGCTTTATCCGCGTCAAGATAATCTATGTATTTTGGCGCTTCTTCAAAAACCGCCATTACGGCGTCGCCAATGTATTTATTCACCCTGCCCCTGTTTTTTTGAATAGCTTTTGTCGCAATGGTAAAATATTCATTCAGCATCATTACAACTTTTTCGGGTTCGGAATTTTCGGTATAAGACGTAAAACCCCTGATGTCGGAAAAAAAGATAGTGGCTGTTTTCTTTTTCCCGCCCACATAAATTTCGTTAATACCCCTTTGCTCTATCTCTTTATGAAGCGACGGGTCAAGATATTTGCCCAGGGAAGATTTAAACTTGTCTTTATCCTGTTTTACATTTAAAAAAGAGTGTATAAAAAGGTCAAATATTTTTAATATATTGGAATAGGAATTTGAATAGCCCCCCATTTTTTTCATATGAAAACCCGGCGGAAGTATTTCCTTGCAGCGCATCTGTGTCACCATATGTTTTAAAATACCGGAAGCAAACAGTGAAAGGTTCATCATTACAAATAAATAAATCAGCAATCCAAGGTAAAAAATTCCAAGAATTACGGATGCGGTTATATCTTCCCAGGGAGATATGTTCACTTTTTTAAGCAGTGTATCGGATAAAATACCGTGAAGCGGTTCATAACCAAAAGCGATAAGCAGCCCTATTATAGCGCTTAAAAGGAACATCCTTTTTACAGGCACTTTCTTTTTTGACGGCATTTTTTCTCCTGCCTTTTCTCCCCCTTGCTTTTAAATCCTTTAAAACAACCCTCTTATTTTTTCAACAGTCGCCTGCCTCATATCCTTTACGTTTAAATCTGTTTTTTTAAGCTCGTGCTCGCGTATTACTCCTATACTTTTCATTCCCGCGGCGTTGGCCGCGTCTATCCCAATCTGCGCGTCTTCAAAGACGGCGCATTCGGAAGGTTTCACCTTTAATTTTTTCGCGGCCCTTAAAAATATATCCGGATGCGGCTTTCCTTTTTTTGCAAGCGCGCCTTCAGCGTCAATGTCAAAATATTTAAAAATTCCTTCGCGTTCCAGTATGGGCCTGGCGTTCCTGCTGGAACTTGCCATGGCCACCTTAATCCCCTCTTTTTTAAGCTTTAAAATAAGATTAACCGTGCTTTTAAAAATTTTAACACCGTTCTTTTTAAGCAGTATTTCAAAGTACTTCTGCTTTTCGTCGCATATACGCTGCACTTCTTTGTCGTCAGCATCAGGCAGAAGGGCTTTCACTCCCTTTGCCCTTGGCATCCCGTCTATTTTGTTTTTAAAATCCTTAAACGTAAACTTCATATTGTAATCGCGTTTTAAAACAATTTCCCATGATTTGTGGTGAAGCGGAGCCGTGTCGATTATCACGCCGTCCACATCAAAGATTACCGCTTTTAGAGCCATTTTTTCCGCCGTATTTTTTTTTAAATGCACAATTCTTTCATTTTTTTAATATCAAGTATCATGACGCTTTTATGCCGCACTTTTACATAACCTTCTTTTTCAAGCTTGTTTAAAACCCTTGTGGTGGTTTCCCTTGAAAGGCCGGCAAGGTCGCCTATTTCCTGATGGGAAAACCTTACCTGATTTTGATTGTCCTTAAAATCCATCAGTACGCATGCCACCCTGCTTTTAGCGTCGCCATGGGCAAGTATCTTAATGTCACGGTCAGCTTTAGAAAGCCTTTCAGAAAGGCTTTTAATTATCTGAAGGGATATTGAAGGCTCTTTGGAAATCACGTCTTCAAAATCTTCCCTTGAAATGCTGAGCGTCCTGGTTTCTTCAAGCGCTTCAACCGTGGCGGAACGCGCCTCTTTTGTAAAAAGAGCCATTTCTCCAAACCCGTCTTTTTTATTAAGTATCGCCAGTGTCTTTGTCTTGCCGTCCTTTGAATATTTTACCACTTTTAAAACGCCGGAGGTAATAATATGAAGCGAATCGCCGGCATCGCCTTCGCTGAAAATCACTTCGCCTTTGGCAAAGGTGTTTTCTTTCATGTGCCTTAAAATAATCAAGAGCCCGCTGCTTTTAACGCCGGAAAAAATGTAACTTTCTTTAAGGCAATAAAGCAGCTCCCTTTTTGTCATAAAGCTCCCCTGCCGCACCCCTGCGGCGTTAAATATCCAGGTTCTTTACTTCCAGCGCGTGGGTCTCTATAAATTCCCTTCTTGGCGCGACTTCATCTCCCATCAATATGGTAAAAAGTTCGTCCGCTTTGGCCACGTTTTCCATTGTTATCTGCTTTAATGTCCTTGTCTTGGGGTCCATTGTGGTTTCCCAAAGCTGTTCCGGATTCATTTCACCAAGCCCTTTGTACCTTTGTATATGAAGGCCTTTTTTTGCCCTGGCTTTTATGTAATCCGAAAGTTCGGCTATGGAGAACAAAAGCGTCTCTTCCCCTTCATCCACAGCCTTGAACATAGGCGTTGTGTTTACTTTTTTGCCCTTATCGTCTTTTGAAGAAAGTTCCGCTTCCATTTCCTCTTCAAAAAGGCCGTCCGCGTCAACGCCGCGGTCCTCAAGTTTTTTTAATATCCTGTCCACTGTCCTTAATTCAGCCCTGTCGCGCAGGTCTATCATGTACGATGTTTCCTTGTTCTTTTTAACTATGTCAAGGATATCGTCAAATGTTATTTTGGAACTGACTTTTGGAAGAAGGTCTTTGATTATTTCAACGGCGTCCTTTTCATTTTCCGCGTATTCAACTTTTCCTTTATGCCCTATTTCAAACATGGGTATTTTTTTCCATTTGTCGCGCGAGGCAAGGAAACTTTCAAGGCTGCACCCCGATTTTTTCATGCGCGGTATCATGTGTTCCAGCTCTATTACATCGCCAAGTATTTCCTTAAGGTCAGCTTCCTTTACTTCCTTGTCCTTTCCTTTTTTGCTTAACAGGACAAGCTTTAAATCCCTTGTGCCTTCAGTGGAAAGAAATTCATTCATTTCTTTATCGTCTTTTATGTATCGTTCAGACTTGCCTTTTTTAATTTTGTAGAGAGGAGGCTGCGCAATATATACATAACCCGCTTCCAGAAGCGGTGTGGCCTGCCTGAAAAGGAAGGTCAGTATAAGCGTGGCTATGTGAGCTCCGTCAACGTCGGCATCTGTCATGATTATAAGTTTGTGGTACCTTACTTTGGTGACGTCAAAATTATCCTTTCCTATGCCTGCTCCTATCGCCGTTATCATCGTCCTTATTTCGTCGTTTGAAAGCACCTTGTCAATACGCGCTTTTTCCACGTTTAAAATCTTGCCTTTAAGAGGAAGAATAGCCTGTGTCCTTCTGTCCCTTGCCATTTTGGCTGAACCGCCGGCGGAATCTCCCTCAACAAAATACAGTTCGCATATTTCGGGTTCTGATTCTGAACAGTCCGCAAGTTTTCCGGGAAGCCCGGCTGAATCAAGCGTGCTTTTTCTTCTTGCAAGGTCGCGGGCTTTTCTTGCCGCTTCACGCGCCTCCGCGGCGGATACGGCTTTTCCTATTATTTTTTTGGCTTCTCCCGGATTTTCCTCAAAATATGAAATTAATTTTTCATAAACAAGCGAATTCACAATGCCTTCAACATCTGAATTGCCAAGCTTTGCCTTTGTCTGGCCTTCAAACTGCGGGTCCTGCACCTTTACGCTTACCACGGCGTAAAGCCCTTCGCGGACATCGTCGCCCTGGATTGTGAAGTTATCTTTTTTGATAAGGTTATTTTTTCTGGCGTGGGTTGATGCCGCCCTTGTAAGCGCGGTTTTAAAACCTGAAAGGTGGGTTCCGCCTTCAATTGTCCTTATGTTGTTGACGAAGGAAAAAATATTTTCCGAATAACCGTCGTTATACTGAAGCGCGACTTCTATTATGGTGCCGTCTTTTTCTCCCTCTATATAAACCGGCTTCTTGTTAATGACTTCCTTATTTTTGTTCATATGTTTTACGAACTCGGAAATGCCGCCTTCAAACTTGAACACTTCTTCTTTCGGCTCGTCGGCGCGCTCGTCAAGGATTGTAATTGTGATTCCTTTGTTTAAAAACGCAAGCTCCCTTAACCTTGTGGCAAGGATGTCATAACTGTACACAAGAGTGTCAAATATTTTCGCGTCCGGCTTAAAAACAACTTTTGTTCCGGATTTTTTCGCAGTGCCGATCTGTTTTACCGGCGACTGCGGAACCCCGCGTTCATAACTTTGGGTGTATACCTTGCCGTCCTTTCTTACTTCCACTTCAAGCCATTCAGACAGCGCGTTTACGCACGAAACGCC
>JAKQNO010000127.1 GCA_029565735.1 bacterium | reverse complement strand
GTTAGCCGCTTTTATAGTTACAGCAGTGCTGTTTTTCCCGGCATATGTAATGTCCGGGCTTTACGATAATGACGATGATATGATTCAGGTTGACGCCGTTGAAGAACAGAACACCGGCGGAATGCTTGATTCAACCATAGTAAAGCCTGCAGCTACGGCTGTTCCCACTCCAAAACCCACTGTAAAACCGACGCCAAAGCCCGCGCCTGCTAAGCCAAAGAAAAAACCGGCTCCCAGACCGACAACAATACCTACACCGACAGCGGTTCCTACAGTTGCCGCGTTTCCGGATTTTCAGGTATCATCCCTTTCCGTTGAAGAAGTTGTAATTCCGGCTTCAACATCAAATTATTACGGCGTTCTTCCTCATATTTCCGGCGAAAAACGGCTGAAACTTACCATGGGAATTGAAAACATAGGGCAGGCGCCCGCGCCCGATACAACAACAGAGCTCCGCGCCGTGCATCCAAGAATTCTTATTTTAGATAACGTCAAAAATCTTCAGACAATACTGCAATCAGAGAAAAAAGAAATTTCATATAATGTTGAAAGGCTTAACGGTTATGACGGCCCGGTTAATATTCAGCTTACGCTTAAAATCACTTCCGGCACCGTGGAAAAAACCTTCCCCCTGGAAGTGTTTGCGCAGCCTTTTAATCCAATGATAATTTATGCCATACTTGCGGGAATCATCCTGCTGATAATAATTATATTTATTATTATTCTTAAATCCGCCGGCAAAAAGAAGAAACAAAAAGACTATACCCTGGAATAATTGCTGTTTTGCCGTTTTCAAAAACAAAAATAATTTCTGAAAGGATACTCTTATGCTTAATTTCTTAAAACAGATATTCGGAACAAGAAATGAAAGGGAGATAAAAAAGCTTCAGCCTATGGTTGAAATGATAGGCGAAATGGAAGCGCAGGTAAGCGCGATGACAGATGAAGAACTGCGCGGGGAAACGGAAAAATTTAAAGAAAGGCTTAAAAACGGGGAAACCCTTGATGATATTCTTCCGGCGGCTTTTGCGGTTGTCAGGGAAGCGGGTAAAAGAGCCCTTAATATGCGCCATTTTGACGTCCAGCTTATGGGCGGAATGGTGCTGCATTCCGGGAAAATAGCGGAAATGAGGACCGGCGAAGGAAAAACCCTGGTTGCCACGCTGCCGGTATATTTAAACGCGCTGACAGGTAAAGGCGTTCACGTAATAACCGTCAATGATTATCTTGCGGAACGCGACAGTATGGGTATAGGAAACTTCCGCGGAATGGGCGAGATTTACCGTTTTCTGGGGCTGACCGTGGGATGTATTAAGAACAATATGCCCAATTCCGAAAGGAAAAAAGCGTACGCCTGCGACATCACTTACGGCACAAATTCGGAATTCGGTTTTGACTATTTAAGGGACAATATGGCCGTGTATCCGGAAGAACGCGTGCAGCGCAAACTTTATTACTGCATTGTCGACGAAGTTGACAGCATCCTTATAGACGAAGCAAGGACGCCTTTAATAATTTCCGGGCCGGGCGAAGAGTCAACCGAAATGTATTACCGCATTGACCGCATAATTCCAAAACTTGTCAAAGAAACAGATTACCAGCTTGATGAAAAAG
>JAKQNO010000124.1 GCA_029565735.1 bacterium | reverse complement strand
CCCAGTCCCTGTCATCCGAATACGACCATGACGCCCAGCTTAATTTAATACCCTGCGGGTTGTTAACGGTATCAACTCCGGACATTATATCCATATATTCCTGCGCGCGCGGATAATTATCCCCGCCGTCGCCGGAAGAATTGCTTGCTCCCCACTCGGTGACAAATATAGGAATCAGGTTTATATAAGGTATCAACATCGAAGTGGCATGAGTGCCCGCGTAAAAATGAAACGCGTACATAATATTGGGTTCAAGTATCTGGTCATTTACAACATCCATGCCAAGCTGCGAATAGCTGGGCGTGCCGACAACAATTACCGCGTCCGGGTCAATCGCCCTAATCCTTGGTATGATATCTTCCGCGTAAGCTTTAATCTGCGCCCAGGTTACGCCGTTTGGTTCGTTGCAAAGTTCGTAAATTACATAATTTTTATCTTTATGTTCGTTTGCCATCGCGGTCCAGAATGTTCTTGCGGCATCAATATAATTGTTTGGGTCATCATTTAATATATGCCAGTCAATTAATGCGTACATTCCGGCCGCGCCTATCCAGTTCACCATCTGATTAACGCGTGTTGTCCAATATGCCGGGTCATCAAGATAACCGTTTTCCGAAGCTTTTACATACATAGCAATTCTGAATAAATCAGCATTCATCACATTAGCGGCATACTGAACAGATGCCTGCGTGTAACAGCCGTCAAACCAGCCTATGCCGTGCGTGGAAACTCCGCGCAGCTGCACCGGCGTATCGCATTGGTTTACAAGCTGAAGCCCGTTTACTTTAAGCTGCCCGTTTTCAGAAACCGGCGAAGCGTAAATAAAAGCGGCTGTCAGTATTAACGTTAAAACCATCAGGTGCTTTTTAATCATTTTTAGTCTCCGTGTTATTGTTTGTTTAAGCGCTTTCTCTGATTATAAGTTCCGGTTCAAATTCTTTAATCTCTTTTTTGACATCTTTTTCTTCCATAAGTTTCTTAAGCATATCAAACGCGGCGCGGCCCATGGTTACAACCGGCTGCTTTAACGTGGTAAGCGAAGGCGTTACAAGCGAACCAGTGTCAAGGCCGTCGTAACCTATAATTGCAATATCCTCGGGAATTTTAACGCCTTTTTCTTTGGCCCTTTTTATCATGCCCATGGCAACAAGGTCTCCGGCGCTGCAGAAAATCGCGTCCGCCTGAATTTTGTCATTTATAATTTTGTCCATCAAATCCTGGCCTTCCTGAAAATTATACGTTGCACTGCGCAGTGTCTTTTTTTCGTCATATTTAATGTTGTTGTCCGCCAGCACCTTCATAAAACCCTTTTCCCTGTCGGTTACACATGAAAGATGCGTATAGACAGAACTTATTAACCCAATATTTTTCTTACCTGTTTTAACTAACCTTTCAGTCGCTTTATAAGCGCCTTTAAAACTGTCGCCTTTAACACCGGCAAAACCATCAAAAGTTTCTTCAACAAACACTATTGGCAGGCCGGTATCTTTGTACGCCTGAAGCGTATCTTTTTCGGTTCTCATATTAATGGCTATAACTCCGTCCGCGCGCCTTCCATAAACAATCTCCTTCAACAGTTCAGCTTCCTGTTCCGCGCGCGCTGAAAAATGCAGCGTGGTATATTCGGTTTCAACAACACCGGTGTCAATGCCGTTAAAAATATCAATTTTAAACGGGCCGTAAAACATGGAAGAAGCCACGGCAATAACGTTTGTTTTTCCTTTAACCAGGCTGCGCCCTATCTGATTGGGATAATAGTTCATCTCTTTGACCGCTTTTAAAACCTTCTCTTTGGTCTTGCTGCTTATTCTTGGGTTATCGCGTATTACCATGGAAACAGTGGTAGCTGTAACCCCGACTTTTTTTGCCACATCT
>JAKQNO010000116.1 GCA_029565735.1 bacterium | reverse complement strand
TTTCTTCTTCGTTATGTTTTGTATTTTCCATGTCGTGCTCCTTTTTCTTTAATTTTAACCCTCTTAGAGGGCGAGCACAACCTAAAAACCATCCTGTCATAAAACCTGACGAATCTCTACACTTCGCTGACTTTCAACAGGGATAATTTTACAGTTAACAAATAGCGGGATAGGGAAAATATACAAAAATATGAGCTGCCCGAAGCGGAAAAAGGAGATCGAGAAAGTTGAACGCGCATACAAGCAGAAGATATAGTTCTACTTTCTGTTTTCAAGGTCCGGCACCGACAGTTTTTTCTTAGTTGGAGAAACAAGTAAATGGGTGCCCCCTTTACTTATTGCCCCGGACTCATATTGTCCCATAAGGGAACTTATTACCGATAAAATGTTCATAGATGTACCTGTAATTGCGGCTGAAACTTTAGCGGGCATTGCCTGGCATCTGTGCCTTTCAAACATCCATCCCGCGTCAATAAAGCTAAGCGCGTATGGGATAATAATTTCGCCGGAAAAACTCATAAAACGGCTCCGCTATAAGTTTAAATACTCCTCTTTATCCGCGTTCAATGACGCCGCGGCCGCGCTGTTTTAAACTGCGTTTTCAACCCCATAAAAACAATTGATTTTGCCGTGTTATTACTGTAATATAAATTTACTTTGGCTTAAAATTTGTTTAATTTTTTAATATTAAAGGAGCTTAAAAATGGCAAAAAAGAAAGCTGTTGCAAAGAAGAAAAGTGCTGTTAAAGCTGTAAAAAATACGGCGTTTGGACAGTGCGGAATAACAACCACAATCCCGAATAAATATTATCTTGTAGCAGGACATGATGAAGGCATGACGCCTTTAAACGCTTTTGACAACGCGCTTGTGGACGCGGGCATTGGCAACACCAATCTTATGAAGATGAGCTCCATTCTGCCGCCGAACTGCACGCAGATAAAGCCGGTTAAACTTCCGCTTGGCGCGCTTATACCGGTTGCGTACGCAAGCAAAGTAAGCACGATTGTAGGCGAAGTAATATCTGCCGGCGTTGCCATAGCGATACCTCAGGATCCGAAATTAAACGGCCTTATAATGGAATATTCGGGCGCGGGCCATAAAGAAGAGATAGAAAAAATAGTGCGCTCAATGGCTGAAGAGGGAATGAGAAAAAGGGGATACAAGCTTAAAGAAATTAAAAGCATTGCGGCACAGCATAAAGTTGACCATACAGGCGCCGCTTACGCCGCCGTTGTCCTCTGGTGGTAATTTTTTCACATAACGCATAATCTTAAAGGAGCTTAAATGAAAAAGATAACAGGCAGCAAATGGGCGCACGAGCCCTGGCATTCCACAATGATAAGCTACAAAATAAAAAGAAAACTTTATGAAAAAAAGAGCAAATTCCAGCTGGTGGAAGAATTTGAAACAGAGGGCTGCGGCAACCTTATGGCGCTTGACGGCTGCTTTATGCTTACCGACAAGGAAGAATTCGTATATCACGACATGATTGTCCATGTCCCGTTGTACTCGCATCCCAACCCGCAGGATGTACTGGTAATTGGCGGCGGAGACGGCGGCACGGTAAGGGAAATTTTAAGGCATAAAACCGTAAAAAGGGTGGACTTCGCGGAAATAGACGACGAAGTTTTTAAAGCCGCGCTTAAATACCATAAGGGCCTTGTTGAATGGGTCGGCGACAAAAGGGTTAATTACTGTTTTTCTGACGGCTGTGAGTTCATAAAGGATAAAAAGAAAGTGTATGACGTAATTATAATTGATTCAACCGACCCTGTGGATATAGGCGAGGGGCTTTTTACCATGGAGTTTTATAAAAACGTGAAAGAGGCCTTAAAGCCGGGCGGCTGCATGGTGGCGCAGACCGAAGACCCGTTCTATGATGCTGAATTCCTTTTAAGGGGCCATAACAAAATTAAAAACACCTTCAAAAATTCCGCTATGTACCTTGCCCATATCCCCACTTATCCGTCGGGATGTTGGAGCTTTACATTCGGTTCGGATTCAATCACGCCTGATAAAATAAGAAACAAAAAATCGGGAAAAATTAACACAAAATACTACACGCCGGAACTTCATATTGGCGCGCTTGCGCTTCCAAAATTCGTGCAGGAGCTTATAAAGACAGGCAAAAGCGTCATTGAAGTTAAGGGCAAAAAGGCGAAAAAGAAATGAAAACAGAGAAAAAAGAAAACTTTGTGGGCTGTATTGATGATGTTACCGGCGCAAAAGTTGTGCTTGCGGGCGTTCCTTATGACGTCACTTCAACTTTCAGGCACGGCTCGGACGAAGGGCCTGACAGCGCAAGAAAATATTCGGATTCAATAGAGACCTTTTCGCCGGACCGTTTTGACGACATAGCGGACCATAAAATAGCGGACTCTGGCAATCTTGTTCTGGCGTCCCAAAAACCGGAAGAAGCGGTGACGGAAATTGAAGCATATGCGGAATCCTTTGTTGAGAAAGCCAAAAAAACGCTGTATATATGCGGCGAACACCTGATAAGCTATCCAATAGTCAAATCCTACCATAAAAAATATCCGGGACTTAAAGTTGTGTACTTTGACGCCCACGCCGACATGCGCGACCATTACGACGGCAACCGCCTTTCGCATTCGGCTGCCGCAAGAAGGATTTCGGAAGTTGTGGGGCCGGAAAATATTTACATGTTCGGGATAAGGTCGTTTGAAAAGCAGGAAATGAAATTTATCCGCGATAATAAAATCTTATGCGACCCTTTAATGGAAGAATTTGAAAATGTTATGGATACAATAAAGAACTGCCCTGTATATATTTCAATTGACGTTGACGTAATAGACCCGGGTTTTCTGCCGGGCGTGGGCAATCCCGAAGCTGGCGGCATGTCTTACAGGGATTTTTTAAGGGCTGTGGAGGGTTTTTCCTGCCTTAAAAATATAGTTGCGGCGGATATAAATGAACTGTCCCCAAAGTATGACCCGATGGGGGCCTCTTCCGTATTTGTCGCGAAAATGATAAGGGAGATGCTCCTTGTCATGGCAGGGAATTAACCAAAAGAAACTTATATATCCGCTGTTATACCTTGTAACGGCGTTTTTTGTTTTCTTTGAACAGAACACATCCTCTAAAATTGCCGCATGGATGGATTTTCTTTATTATTTTATGCCGTTTAGGGAGCTTGTATCGGCATCTGTCCGGGCCGGAGAAGTTCCGCTTTGGAATCCTTATGTGTTCTGTGGAAATCCGCTTATGGCAAATATGCAGTCTGCCGTCTTTTATCCTTTGAACATTTTTTACTATTTAATGCCTTTTGATATTGCTTTTAAAGTACAGACAACGCTTATTTTTTTTATAGCGGCTGTATTTATGTTTAAAACAGTTAAATTATACGGGGTAAGCGATAAAGGCGCTTTTTTAAGCGGATTCTTATTCGCGTTTTCTTTTTATTTGACGGTAAGAACGGTTGAACTTGCCGACCTTAACACAATTGTCTGGGCGCCGGCTGCCGTGTATTTTTCCCTCCGGTGGCTTAAAAAAGGTATGCTTCACGATATGTTTTTTTCTTCCGCCGCGCTGTCATTGTCTTTTCTGGGCGGGCATCCGCAGGTCTTTATGTATGTTTACATCATATTCGTTGTTTTATTTATATACGAAGCAAAAAAAACGGTAAACGTAAAACCGGGGCCTCTTGCCGGCTTTTTCCTTATTAATATAATGCTTGCGGGGCTTATAATGGTGCAGATGCTGCCGACTGCCGAATTTGTTCTAAATTCAAAGCGCTCGGGGCATGGTTTTTCGATGCTGAATGTCAGGCAATACTATGTGGGATTTGAACAGATGGTTTCGTTCTTTTTTCCCTTTCTATCCGAAAAATTTGGCCCGGAATCGTCTTTTTTAAACTGGATGGGCCGCATTGATATAGGCGTCGCGGCGCTGCTGATGTTTTTACTTGCGGCTTTTAAAATGGAAGACAGAAAATTTAAAAATTTTCTGATGGTTGTTTTTACTTTGTCTTTATTTATGGTTTTTCTTGGAAGAATGCCGTTTTTTGAGAAGTTATATGAATTGATTCCCGTAATGAAGACGATGAGGTACGGATCAAAAATAAACGTTATACTTTATTTTATTTTATGCCTTATGGCGGGAATTGGATTTGATATTGCCGCGGGCGGGGACCGGAAAAAAACCGGTAAATTTTCTTTTTTCTTAAATATCTTTGCGGTGCTTCTGCTGCTTGTTTATGCTTCCGCGTCGGTTTTCAGGGAACCGGTGTTAAAAGCATATAAAGAAATTTTTATGCCATCTGCTGATTTTCAGGGTATTTATGACCTTGTGGAAGATTATAATTATTTGATGCGCCAGTTTCTTGTTTATACAGCTTATACCTGCGCTATGGCCGCTCTTATTTTTGTTAACAGGGAAGGTTTTGTATTAAAAAGATATGCGCCTGTTTTAATGCTTTTTACCGCCTGCGGAGCGGTATTTTCATATTACACCGCGGGGTATGACTTTTTTCAAAAATTTGAAGATATTAAAACCCGTACCGGAACCATAAATTTTCTTCTTAATGACAGTGATATTTCATCCGGAAGTTTAAGGCTGCTGGCGCCAAGTGAAATAGGGAAATTAAATAATAACACACAAACTATGGACCAAGACAAATTGCTTTATATCAGCAAGGACAAGCTTTCTCCGAATGTTACCATGCCGTTTAATATTCTTAACGCGGACGGTTTTGATTCTCTTGAAATCGCTTCTTTTGTCCGGTTCCGCAGCCTTCTTTCAACGGCGGATAAACCATGGGAATTGCCCGTGTTTTCGTTGTTTTCCGTAAAATATATTGCTGCTGTCCCAAAAATCAGCGGACGCTACATAAGCGAATCATTCAGGGGTGAAACCGGAATTTATGAAAACTATAACAGGGTAAGCAGGGTAAATTATGTGCCTTTATCGGATAGAATACATTATACAAATGATAACAATGAAATATATGAAGGCTTAAAAAGAACGGATTTTAATCCTTTAAAGTACCTTTATCTTGAAGAAAAAGCCCGTGAAAATACTTCGGGAATTCCGGATATTAAGATTAAAGATTTGGATGTAAGATTTAAACCTGCGGGTTTAAACAGGCTGGACATAAAAATTATGGCGCCCGGCCCGGGTTATGCCGTGGTAAATGACAGCTATTACCCGGGGTGGGAAGCGTACGTTAACGGCGTAAAAAAACCCCTGTATAAAGCCAATTCCACATTCAGGGCGGTAAAAGTGGAAGCCGGAGAGAATAATATACAGCTTATTTTCAAACCTGTAATTGTAACCGTCTCTTTTGTCATATCAACGGCAGCCGCAATTATTCTGCTTTTATACGGCGTTTTTTACTTTATTATAAGGCGTCGGGTGGCATAAGTGAAAAAGAACTGTTTTACAGCGCTTTTCTTTGCGGGCATAACCGTGTTATATATTTTTTGCGTTCCGCCTTCATACAATTCCGATGACAGTCCGGAAACCGCGGCCGCGTTTTATACCCTTGGAATCCAGCATCCGCCCGGGTATCCGCTTAATACGATTGCGGGTAAAATATTCACTTTGCTGCCGTACGGGACGCCGGCATTTAAAGCCAACCTTATGGCCGTGTTTTTTAACCTCCTTGCCGGGCTTTTTATATTTTTGTCGCTTAATAAGATTTTTATAAAACACGCCGATAAAACGCGGGCCGCTTTTGCCGCCATGGCAGCAGCCGCGCTTTATCTTTTTGGTTCAACCGCGTGGCTTCAGGGGATTATTGCCAAGGGAAGCATTTATTCAATGAACGCGTTTTTTACTGTTTTGTGTTTTTACCTTCTTTTAAATATGGACAGGGGAATTAAGTATTTTTACGCTTTTGCCTTTATTTACGGTATTTCAATGGGCAACCACTGGACAAGCATGGCCGCAATAGCGCCGGCAATACTTTGGTTTTTATTTTTTGAAAGAAAAAAGCTTAACGTCAAATCTGTTTTAATTGCAGGGTTGTTTTTTCTGGCAGGCGCGTCGGTTTACCTCTTTGTTTTTATAAGAAATTCCGCCCCGCCCGCGTATGCCTGGGGCGATACAAAGACATTAAAGGATTTATACTGGCTTATCAGCAGGTCTCAGTACTCTTCGCTTGAACAAAAGCACACAATCACGGACACCGTAACACTATTAAAATATTACGCGGCCAACTACTCGCTGAAGGAAATGCCGTTTTTTCTTGGATGGCTTTTTCTGCCGGGAGTAATACTTTATTTTAAAAGCCGTAAAAAAGAAACAGGTTTTCTGCTGCTTGCATGGTTTTTTCTTCTTTTCAGTGTTGTAAGCGTGGCAACTCCGCCCGCAAAAACCGAATGGCTTATTAAGACGTACCTTGTTTCTTCAAATATGGCCGCTGCAATGCTTGGAGGCTTTTTTCTTCTTTGGGTATTTGGAAAGATAAAAGACACGCGCCTGCAGGCCGCGCTGTTTGCCGCAATTGTGCTTATTCCTGCCGCTATAAACCGCCCGGAGTATACCCGCTATTACATAGGGTATGACTATTCCAATAACCTTAAAAAGACCTTAAATCCGGGCGCGGTGCTTTTCTGTGAAGGCGACATGAACATCGGCGCCGCGCTGTATTCCACGCTGGTTGATAAAGCCGATTACGTGCCTGTAATTCCCGTTGTGCTGCAGTACGGCTGGTACAGGAATCAGCTTAAACTTAATTATCCGGGAAAGGTTTCAATCCCGCA
>JAKQNO010000112.1 GCA_029565735.1 bacterium | reverse complement strand
GTTAGCGTGTGAAGTATTCTTTAAAATATTCATTATGTCAGTTTCACCCACCGTGGGAAGGCCGTCCGTAAGAAACACAATTACAGGCAGGCGGCCTTTTTCTTTTTTCAGCATTGACAGCGCGTCCTGCAGCGCGGAATTTATATCCGTGCCGCCTTCAGCGGAAATTGCCCTGATAAAGTTTTTTGCTTTCCCACCTTCCTGATATGAAAAATCCTTCAGCCTGCCTGACATCGCATCAACAGAAGATGAAAATGCGATAATACCAAACCTGTCGCCTTCTTTTAGCGTGTTGATGCAGAACTGCAGCGCGTCTTTTGCCTTTTCAATTTTATCTCCCTGCATGCTGCCGGATTTATCCAGCACAAATACAAAATCCTTTGGCATGTATTTTTCCCTACTGTCATCAATTGACGGGGAGAGCAGCAGCGTAAAATATCCGTCTTCGTTGTGATTGACGTGCGTGATAATGGAAGCCGCCACTTCACCTATTACAGGGCTGTAATAGAAAACAAACGGCTTGTCAGGGTTGTAATTGCGCGCGTTAAACGAAGCGCTTACAAAATTTTCTTCCTTAATGTCGGTTTTTATCGCATGGCCGGAAGAGTAAACATTTTTAATCCCGTTTGAATCTTCCACGTTTACTTTAATATTCACTTCGCCCACATACCCCGTATCTGACTTAGCGGAGGATAACGGGTAAACCAGCTTCACCTTTCCGTTTGCTGTTTTTAACTGCTGGGTGTATTTAAGGGTAAGCGCAACCTCGCCGCGCGCGGGTATAGGGTATACCCTCTGGCGAAGCATCCTTGTGCCGGCGTATTCCAGAAGCGCCGGGTCTTTCATCCTTCTTACTATTTCTTCATAAATCGCCCTTGCCTTGTCCGCTTCAAGAAGCTCTGCCTTCATTTCCCTGCCGTTTACTATCATCGTGAAAGATGTGACTGCAGCGTCTTCGTAAAGCGGAAACCAGTAATCGCCTTCCAATACTGTCGTATTAGGATTGTAAAACAGGGCATTTACAGTGATATCAGCCACCTGATTTTTGATGCTGATGTTTACGTAGTGCTTTCTTGTCTCTATTGGTAAAATACGCCCCTGGTAAGGTAAAACTGCAATCCTGCATGCAAGTACCTGTACTGCCGATAAAACGATGAAAAGTAAGGCTAAAAACAGTTTTTTTGGGTCCTTCATCTTAATTCCTCCTTTAGGTTTTTGAAAGCTTAACCGCCTTCACCTATCAGGAAACCGAAGGAGCAAAAAAGTTCCATAAAAAATAAAAAAACCCGGCAAGTTTCGCTGCCGGGCTTTTGTATAATAAAAAATTAAATCCTATTGTGGAGCAAACTTTTGTATTCTGTTATTACTTGTATCTGCTACATAAACATTACCTGTGAAATCTACTGCCACTCCATTAAACCAACTAAAGTACCCATTATGATGGTTTAGCTTTATAGGACACATTTTAACAGATTTTAAGGTGGATTTCTTGTGATAAAATTTAAGGACACAGGAGGTCCGCTATGAGGAAAAGATTTGGAGAAGATTTCAAGGCAAAGGTGGCGCTTGAAGCGCTGCAAGGTGATGCAAAGATCACAGAAATAGCTTCAAAGTACGGGGTGCATCCCAATAAAG
>JAKQNO010000111.1 GCA_029565735.1 bacterium | reverse complement strand
TATATAACTCCGAATACATTTTTGATTGGTTATACAACGGATCTCTTGTTCTATCATCACGCGTTGATCTCCTCAATGCTTCTTCCCCTACATATCCGCAAGAAGTAGCAAGGTTTTTCATGATTAAAGCAGTGGAAAAATCATCCAGGGTGAAATACTCTTGTTCTTTTAATAATTCATAAAGCTCTTGATATATTGTAATAAAGCTCTTGATATTTGATCCTGGGTTTGGAAAGCGCAACATATTAAGACCCTTATTTTAATTTTTTGTGTTTCTTATGCGCGAAAAAACATATGTCTCTATTTGCAAGATTAAAACTTTTATTTTTGCCAATATTACATTTTTTAGAAAGATAATCAAAACAATGTTTTGTCGTTTAAGTTATTAAGGGTAGATACCTGGCAAGTGTCGCACTTTCCAACTTTTGATAGCACAAAAAAAGGGGCCGATCCGAAAGGGACCGACTCCTAATTTGTCAGGCTGTTTTCTGTTCGACCTGCAGTTCGTAGAAAAGGTTGATCGTCTTGGGGTGCCTGTCTATGACCTTGCCGGTTGTCTTGTCTTTCTTCTCGACAATGACGAAAGACCGGATGGCCTTTTCGCCTTTGCGGACGATATAGCCGTTAAGAAGCCACTTCCTGAACGTTAGGCAATTCTCTTTCGGGTTGTAACGCTCGGCTTCTTCATCGCCCCACCGCTCCGCGATCTGCTTGTGGACCAGGTTGAAAGTGTTCTCTGAACCTGTCCAGTTTGATTTGACTTTGATAGTCATATGTTTATGGCGCGGTCTGTTTTTTATATGAGGTGGCTTGACCGCTTATCGCCTGCCTCGCCCAGGGTAAAGCGCCTGGTAGCCTAAACCGGTCAAGGTGGAGACTTTGTACTACCTTGACGGGTTAAAGGCAGGCGCTACAATGGGAAGAAGGCAGGCAAGGAAACTGTTTTTAATTTAATTTTGCTTTGTGTTTTTCCGCCGTTCGGTGCAACCGATGGGCGGGGCTTTAGCGCCGTTTGCGCTGGCAAGCTGAAACGGCGTGCCTTGTAGTCATAAGCGGGCAGGGTTTTTAAAAAAACAATAAAGCCTTGACCTTAAATAGGTGAAGGCGGGTTTTTGGGAAATACCTTGAAAGCGTCTTTAAGCGAGTTTAGAGCGAAGCGAAAAACCGGCTGAAAGCAAAGCCGGTGCCGAAAAATGAGGCTCGGCCTTTGAGCGGGCAAAGAAGGTATTGACGAGATTGTGAGTTATTATATTGGCGTAACGAGATAAGTTGTTTTATTGCCTTGACCCCTGATGCACAACGCATAAACCACCCATGTTGACAATGTGTGGTTTATAAGCTACAATAGAAACGTGCAGACTTTTCCCTTCGAGATCAAATACTACATTGACACGAAAGGAGAAAAACCCTTCAAGGAGTGGCTGGACAAACTAAAAGACCGTAACGCCCGGGCAAAAATACGCGTACGGATTGACCGGGTGCGCTTGGGCAATATGGGGGACAATAAATACTTAGGCCAAGGGGTGCATGAATTAAAAATTAATTACGGACCGGGTTATCGCGTTTACTATGCCGAGGAAGGCGCCAGAATTATTTTACTTCTGCTCGGAGGAGACAAGTCAAGGCAGGCAGAAGACATTGAGCAGGCAAAGAAATATTTGACTGAATACAAACAGAGGTGAATATGGGTAAAACAACTACTTACCAAGAGGATTTGATAGAATCATTAAAAGATCCCGAGGAAGCCGCTGCTTACCTGAATGCTGCCATTGAAGAAGGGGACCGCGCCGTTTTTCTCCTGGCACTTCGCAACGTAGCAAAAGCGCGGGGCGGGATGACCT
>JAKQNO010000156.1 GCA_029565735.1 bacterium | reverse complement strand
TTTCTTCTTCGTTATGTTTTGTATTTTCCATGTCGTGCTCCTTTTTCTTTAATTTTAACCCTCTTAGAGGGCGAGCACAACCTAAAAACCATCCTGTCATAAAACCTGACGAATCTCTACACTTCGCTGACTTTCAACAGGAAAACTAACACTTTAACAAATTAAGCAGATAAGCATGAGCGAAGAATTATTACGATGTCTCGCTATAGCTTATCCGCCTATTGCTTAACCCGCTATGTCTTATCTTTCGCTATAGCTTAATTGCTTTTTGCTTAACATGCTATTATTATCTTTCGCTTCGCTTATCTGCCTATTGCTTAACCCGCTATGTCTTGTCTTTCGCTATAGCTTAATTGCTTTATGCTTAAATTGCTATGTTTTATCTTTCGCTTCTGCTTATCTGCCTATTGCTTAACCCGCTATGTCTTATCTTTCGCTATAGCTTAATTGCTTTATGCTTAAATCGCTATATTTCTTAATATGCTATTTTTACCGCTTCTTCCGCCCACATCTTCCTGAACATAAACAGCCCTTCCGGCCATGACGGATGAACGCCGTCCTGCGACAGCATGGATGGATTTTCTTTATAATATTTCCAGAAATCCGGCCCTTTTAAAACTTTGGGATATTTTTTGAATATCTTTACAAATTGTTTATTCAGTTCAGGCCCGAATTCCTGAATTTCTTTTATAGTTGATGAATATGGCATGGAACGCGGGATTATAACAGTCTTGCCTGCTTTTATCACGGCTTTCACCATAATCTCGTAATTATTATAAAATGTATCCGGATCCATTCCCGACCACGCGTCGTTTGTGCCGTAGGCAATTACCACAAATTCTCCCGGAAACATTTCCAGCCACTTTTCAATATTCGCCGCGCCGTCAGAACTTTTCATGTACCCTGTCCCGGCGTTTTCCTGAATTGGAAAGTATGCCGGTTTTTTGGAATTTATAAGTTCTGCAAACGTCCCTTTTCCGTTTTTGTTTTCAAAAGCCTGGTGGTGCATGGACATCTGTGTTATGGAATCGCCGATAAACAGCCAGCTGTCCCCCGCGCCGCCGGAGGAGTTATAAATGTCCATGTTAAGGGATATGTCATAGTTGCCGCCCGTCCCGTCGCTTGCCGTTGCCGCCATTCTTATCCAGTTATACCCTTCAATATTTAACGCGTGCTGCCTTGAATGAAAAGTGTTATTGTTTACCTCTGCCAGTTTAACCCAGCCGTCTTTAGGCACAGCGCCGCCTTTTTCTTTGTTTACTTCTATAACATAATCCTTTGGAATATTATACGCGGGGTCTTTAACAGCGGTTATAAGCGTGTGATCATACGCGGAAGTGTCTTCGTTATACCACACCACAATTACATTTTTACGTTTTTCAGGGGATACACCGGACATATCATAAGCCAACCACGCCGGCGAATTTTTGGAAGGCGAAAAACAGGCGCGCCACGAATCGCCGTAATTTGTGTTATTGGCAAAAGCCGCGGGCCTTTGGCCACCGCAGTCGTTATTTGTATACGCCGGCAATCCCGTGCTTATACGCTCCATTGGCACAACTTTATTTTTTGCATTACACCCACATAACAATAACACAAAAACAATAAGCAAATTTTTATTCATCCAATAACACCTCATAATATAAATTTACGCTAAAAATCCGGATTGATATTATTTATTTTAACTTATACTGCGGGCTTTTGAAATAAATTTTAACTTGCCGCTTTTCATCGGAAAGGTGCTAAAAAACTCTAAAAAACTTCTGTGATATAGTAACAAAAACAATACGGGGGTCAATGATACGTGTCGAAGAAAAGCAAGGTTATGTAAAAGAAATAAGAAAAAAGTTAAGGTGAAGCAATCATTAAAGAACCGGAGATCTTAAAAAAATCAGGCAGCAAAGGAATTTTAAGACTGAATCAGTAAATTTTCCAGCACTCTGCTAGAAATTTATTCTGCAAATCTCATCGCCGGCAGCAAACCAGAATGTGTTAGAAGCTACCCACTGAATTCCAAGACATTTGTCATCAAAACTAAACACATTAATTAAGGTTCCTGCAGTCGTCATTTTATATAAATAATATTTGTCCCCCGGACTATTTCGTGATGAAAGCCAAATATATCCATCACCGTATGATATACCCCAATACTGCCCTCCCTCAATTGGAGCATCAACTTGAAAACTTGATAATTCAGTTCCCAATGTTGAGTATTTGTATACATACCATGAACTGTCCGTAAAAACATTTTTTAATGTATACAAATTTTGTCCGTCATAACCCAAACTATAAAAAGCAGAATTTGCTTCCTTGGATATAGAAAAATTAGCCTGTACGTATGTTACGCTATCCGGCCCTAAATAATCTGTATGATAAGCTCTCATGTATGCAACAGTTGAATATGCGTTTTCTGGTAATTGCCAAATCCAATTATTTGCCTTGTCAGAAGTTAATCCAGATATTGGATCTGCAGTTCTTGAATAAATCGAGTTGCCTAAAGAGTCGTATTTAGCTAATAAGCCGCATCCAGTCATTTCCGTGACCCAAATATTTCCATCATTATCTTCAGCAACGGAAGCAGTGGCAGAACCACCAGCAATACACGTATCAACTGTAATACACGTTTTGGTTATTTGGGCAGTTATATCAGCAGGCAAACCAGAATATGTGGGTATATCTGTAGGAGTATTAGTCGGAATTATAGCCGGCGAAGTTGTAGCGTCTCTCTTTGTAACACAACTATTAATCAATATTACTATAGAAATTATAATTAATAATTTTTTCATCTTATACCTCTCTCCTGCTCCCTTATCCAAATTATACTATGTAATGTTTTATTGTCAACTAACTACTTAATAACAGCAATTTTCTTAGTAACAGAGGCATCCTCGGCAATAATTCTAAGCAAATAGACACCATTTGCAACTTTTTTTCCTTCGTCATTTACGGCCTTCCATGTCAAATGATTGATGCCTCTGCGAGTCTCTCCAGAAGAAATGTTTCTATGGACTGCACCCCAGGAACTGGACACATGTGTTAGAGTAAATGATAGCCTGACCTGAAAAGGAAAAGGAGATCAATTATGAGACCAAAGAGAAAGTTTGAACGTGAGTTTAGAAGACAGGTTGTAGAGGAACTATTAGCCAAGATAAGCACGCCGACACAGATAGTCAGAAAATATGGGATATCAAGCGGCTTGCTTCAGAATTGGAAGCAGCAATATGCCAAAGGTAAATACGGCAACGAACCGGAAGAAGTAGAAGGTCTGAAAGAACGAGTCAGAGAGCTTGAACGCAAGTTAGGACAGATGACGATGGATAATGACTTTTTAAAATCTGCATGCCAGCACTTGGCCAAATCACCAAA
The DNA here is from genome assembly GCA_029565735.1 of bacterium. Taxonomy (GTDB): domain Bacteria; phylum Oederibacteriota; class PGYV01; order PGYV01; family PGYV01; genus PGYV01. Next base: position 27,412 of record JAKQNO010000156.1, on the reverse strand, counting down.
AAAAAGCGAAAATTTATTCAGTGGGCAAGTTCGATTACGTGACGACGAGGCGAAGTCAAGCAGTGGTGCCAAATGACAGGTTTAAGCCGCAGCAGTTATTACTATAAGACCAAAGAAAAACCTCACCTGGAAGTAAAAGCAAACTGCGATTTAATAGATATGATTGAGCGCATCGTTCTTGAATTTGCGGGTTACGGGTACAGAAGGGTTACAAGACAACTGCATCGCGAAGGCGTAATTGTAAATCACAAAAAAGTGCTTAAACTCATGCGTGAAAGCTCGCTTTTAGTGGTTTACAAGCGTAAATGGATTAAGACGACAGATTCAAATCACCGGTTCAGGATATATCCGAATCTTGCAAACGGCATGGTTTTAACGGCAATTAACCAGCTGTGGAGATCTGATATAACTTATATCCGAATTATGTATGGCTTTGTTTATTTGGCAGTGGTGCTCGATGCTTTTTCGCGGAAAGTTATTGGCTATAACATATCACTATATCTTGATGCCGAACTGGCAATAGGCGCTTTAGAGATGGCCATAGACCGGCGCAGACCAAGTGCTGGTGTTGTTCATCATTCGGACCGTGGCGTGCAATACGCCTGCGATGACTATGTAAAAATTCTTAAAGAAAAAGAATTTGTAATCAGCATGTCGAATAAAGGCAACCCATACGACAACGCGCAGGCCGAGAGTTTTATGAAAACAATCAAAGCTGAAGAGGTTTATATGTGGGACTACAAAACCATAGACGACGTCTTAGAACGGGTTCCATTCTTCATAGAGGAGGTGTATAATAAGAAAAGATTACATTCGTCTATTGGATATATTCCGCCGGTAGAGTTTGAGGCACTACAGGATCAGGCTAATTCGCTCTAATCCAAGTGTCCAGTCGGAGGGGTTCAGTCCATATATCCCCTCCCCACTAAGAAATTTTAGTCAACTAAATGATTGTCCCAAAATTAATTCTATCTCTAAGTTATGTAAAAATATCACAAAATATATACATCCGTCAAGTTGTATTTTTGCCAATTTTTTGTGATATTAAAACATTTAAAAAATAGTCATCTTTATAATCAAAGAACCTCGTTTACACAGTCAACAATTTGTTCATTCAACTGAACAAATTGTAATTAGAATTTTTACACTTCGCCGCTCCCGCTTTAATATCAGAAACTATTTTTCACCAATCCGCGCGTATTATTTACCTTTATATATCCCCTCTCCTTTTGTATAATTAATTAAAGCTATTTTGGAGGGTCAAATGTCCGATAAAAAATATACAGGCGCCATAGACCAGGGCACAACAAGCACCCGCTTTATCCTTTTTACCAAAAACGGCGAACCCGCCGCGTCGCACCAGATTGAACACAAACAGATATACCCTCAGGCAGGATATGTGGAGCATGACGCTTTAGAAATTTGGATTAACACGCAGGAATGCATTAAACAGACGCTTTTAAAATCATCGATAAAACCCGAAGAAATAGCCGCGATAGGCATTACCAACCAGCGGGAAACCACGGTTATATGGGATAAAAATACGGGCATACCGCTTTATAACGCAATTGTCTGGCAGGACTTAAGGACAGCGGGTATCTGCGATGCCTTTGCCAAAAACGGCGGCCAGTACAGGTTTCAAAAAACAACCGGCCTTCCGCTTGCGACGTATTTTTCCGGTCCAAAGATAAAATGGCTTATGGATAATATTCCCGCTGTCGCCGGCGCTGTTAAGGCAGGTACAGCAGTATTTGGCACAATGGACACATGGATAATATGGAACTTAACCGGTGTCCATGCCACCGATGTTTCCAACGCAAGCCGCACAATGCTTATGAACATTGAAACACTTCAGTGGGACAAATCAATGCTTTATCAGCTGGGTGTACCGGAATCAATACTTCCAAAAATATGCCCTTCTTCTTCCGCGGCAGCTTACGGCGTTACAAAAAAGGACGGTGTTTTTAAAACATCAATACCTGTCACCGGGTGCCTTGGCGACCAACAGGCCGCGCTTTTTGGCCAGGCGTGTTACGAAGAAGGCGACGCAAAGAATACATACGGCACAGGGTGCTTTCTTCTTTTAAATACCGGCAATAAGCCCATAATATCTTCAAACGGGCTTATTACCACAGCGGGATATTTAATAGAAGGCGAACCGCCGGTTTACGCGCTGGAAGGTTCTGTTGCCGTGGCAGGCTCTTTAGTGCAGTGGTTCCGCGACAAGCTTGGCATAATTTCTTCGGCTCCGGAAATAAACAAACTTGCAGAATCAGTTGAAGATAACGGCGGGGTTTATTTTGTGCCGGCTTTTTCCGGATTGTTCGCGCCGCACTGGCGCAGCGACGCAAGAGGATTGATAATAGGCCTTACGCATTTTACAGGCAGGGCGCAGATAGCGCGCGCGGTTCTGGAAGCGGTTGATTTTCAGGCGCGCGAGATTTTTGAAGCCATGGAAAAAGATTCCGGCATAGATTTAAAATCATTAAAAGTTGACGGCGGTATGACCGCAAGCAATCTGTTAATGCAGTTTCAGGCAGATATTTTAAATGTGAATGTCATACTTCCTAAAGTCGCGGAAACCACCGCGCTTGGCGCGGCTTATGCCGCCGGGCTTGCCGCAGGGTTCTGGAAAGACAAAGATGAAATCCGTAAAAACTGGGCGCCGGCAAAAGAGTGGAAACCGCAGATGGCCCCGGAAAAACGGGAAAAATACTTTTCAGAGTGGAAAAAAGCTGTGGAGAGAAGCAAGGGCTGGGTTTAATTAATTTTATTGCCCCATAAAACCATAATAAAAGGGACAGATGAAAACAAACTATGACGTAATAATAATCGGATCCGGTATCGTGGGCTCGCTTATCGCGCGCTATTTATCCCGGTATGAACTGTCCGTGCTTGTCGTTGAAAAGCAGGCGGATGTGGGCATGTGCCCTTCTTCCGCCAACAGCGCCATTATTCACGCGGGTTATGACCCCAAACCCGGTTCTGTTAAAGCCGCAATGAACGCCGAAGGAAATAAAATATGGCACACCCTTGCCCCTGAACTTGGAATAATGCATAAAAAGACAGGCAGCTGTGTAGCGGCATTGGGAGAAGAAGAACTTCCCGTGCTTAATGAACTGCTTGAAAACGGAAAGGCAAATAAAATTCCGGGTCTGGAGATTATAAGCGGAAAAGACTTTATAAAAAAAGAACCGCTTATAAATCCTTTGGTTTCCGGCGTGCTTTGGGCGCCTACCGCAATGGTCATTGACCCTTTTGGCGCGGTGCTTGCAGCGGCTGAAAACGCGGTAACAAACGGCGTTGAGTATTTATTTGAAACAGAATTTACGGGTTTTATTTTTAATGATAATACCATAACCGGCATTCATACAAATAAAGGCGATTTTTCCTGCCGCTGGGCAATAAACGCCGCGGGACTTTATTCGGATGAAGTCGCGCACAAAGCAGGGATAAGAAAAGGTTTTAAAATAATACCCCGCAAAGGCGGATATCTTGTTTTTGACGCGGCAAAATTTCAGATTAACAATGTCTTATTCCCTGTGCCGTCCGGACTTGGCAAAGGCACACTTGTATCTGTCACCACCCACGGCAATATTTTAATAGGACCTGACAATGAACCCGCATCCGGCAAAGAGGACACTTCAACTACCGCTTCAGGCATGGCCGCAATAATTTCCGGCGCAAAAAAACTTATCCCTACAATTGACGAGCGCAACGCTATTGCAATGTACGAAGGCATCCGTGCAAAGGGAAACGGCGACAGGGATTTTATAATTGAAAGGCCTGATGAGATAAACGCTTTTATTAATATATGCGGAATAGAATCCCCGGGCTTTGCTTCAGCGCCCGCGATAGCGTTAAAGGCAGTTGAACTTATGAAAGAAGGCGGAGAAAATTTTAAGGATAAAAAATCCTGGAACCCCGTAAGAAAACCTTTTCCCCATTTTCACAGGATGAATATGGAGGAAAAAGCCGCGCTTGTTAAACAGAACCCCGCTTATGGCAGGATTGTGTGCCGCTGCGAAGAAGTAACAGAGGGCGAAATAATAGACGCCATACACTCCCCCATCCCCGCGCGCACGTATGACGGGATAAAACGCAGGACCTGGCTTGGCACAGGCCGCTGCCAGGGCGCCTTTGATTACCCGCGCGTGATACAGATACTTGCCCGCGAGCTTGGGATTGACGAAACAGAGGTCACAAAAAAAGGCAAAGGCAGTGAATTAGCTTTCCGGAGGACAAAATGGCTTTAACCTATGACGTAATAATTATCGGCGCAGGGCCCGCGGGGCTTGCCGCCGCCATAGAGGCCAAAAAAACCGGGGCACAACGCGTCCTTATAATAGAAAGGAACAACGAACCGGGCGGCATACTTACACAGTGCATTCACAACGGATTCGGTTCCGTAATATTCAAAAAGGACCTGCCCGGCCCTTCTTACGCGCATAATTTCATAACTCAGGCGCGGGAAGTTGAAATAGAGATGCTGTTTGACACAATGGTAATTGACATAACGCCAAACCGCAGCATTTACGCCACCAGCAAAAACGGCTTTATGGAGTTTCAGGCAGGCGCGATAGTATTGGCCATGGGCTGCAGGGAGCGCACGCGCAGCCAGATAAGAATTCCCGGCACAAGACCGGCCGGCGTTTTTACTGCTGGCATGGTCCAAAGAATGGTTAACATTGAAAACTTAATGCCCGGAAAAAACTTTGTTATACTTGGCTCCGGCGATATAGGCATGATAATGGCAAGGCGGCTTACGCTTGAAGGGGCAAATGTGATTAAAGTTGTGGAGCTTATGCCTTATCTGACGGGACTGCGCAGAAATTACGTTCAGTGCCTGCAGGATTTTAATATCCCCCTGGAACTTTCCACCACCATTAAAACAATTAACGGGAATAACAGGGTTGAATCCGTGGAAACCTTAAAAGTTGATGAAAGTTTAAAGCAGATTCCGGGGACAGAACAGATTATTCCATGCGACAGCGTGCTTTTATCCGTGGGCTTAATACCGGAAAACGAGCTTTCAAAAAAAGCGGGCGTGATACTTGACCCGCTTACAGGCGGGCCTGAAGTTGATGAAAAGATGGCGACGAATATACCGGGAATTTTTGCAGCGGGCAATGCTGTCACAATATACGACCTTGTTGATTATGTCTCTGAAGCCGGGTTTACCGCGGGCAGAAACGCCGCGCTGTTTGCCTCCGGGAATACAATTTCACCGGCAGATACCATTAAAATTTTACCAGGCGAAAACGTAAGGACGGTTGTGCCGCAGGCAATAAATAAACAATTATCAGGTAATCAGGTTTTAATTGAACTTAGGGTCACAAAAGATTTCCCTTCCCCTGTTAAAATTGAACTTACTGACGGTGATAATGTGGTGCTTGCTTTCAGGGAAAAATACGCGCGCCCCGCAGAAATGATAACGCTTAAAATAAACCCGGAACTTTTCATGGAAAAAACCGCAGGTATATCCGGCGCCCTTAAAGTGAGGGCACTATGACAAAAAAATTCATCTGTATAAGATGCCCCAAAGGGTGCGAAATTACAACAACGCTTGACGGCAGCGGCGTTATAACAGAAATCACCGGCAATAACTGTAAACTTGGAATTGATTATGTGAAAGCAGAGCTTTCTGACCCGCGCCGCACGCTTACCACAACCGTGGAAGTAATAGAAGGCGAACTGCCTTTATGCCCTGTCTGGACAGAATCCCCCATACCAAAAGATAAAATAAAAGAGCTTGCCGATGCGTTAAGGGCAATAAAAATAACCGCACCTGTAAAAATCAATCAGATTGTTCTTGAAAACGCGCTGGGTACAGGGGTAAATGTGGTAGCGGAAAGGGAAATAAATAAACATAGCACCTTAGCAGATTAAGCAATTAAGCTATAGCGAAGGATTATTACGATGTCTCGCTATAGCTTATCTGCCTAAAGCTTAACCCGCTAAGTTTCATCTTTCGCTTATGCTTATCTGCCTATAGCTTAATTCGCTATCTTTTCACCATTTCGCTTCGTGTTTTTCCGTTACGCCGTAAACTTCCTTTATTATATATTTCTTTTTTTTGTCTTTTATATATCCTTTAAACGTGCCGAACGGCTGGGTATAAACGCTTGCGATTAACGGATTTGATATGTTTGCCGCCCTTTTGCCTTCGGGAACAAATGTGATATTGACATTTTTATTTTTCACTTCCCACTCTTTCATCATATCTTTATCATCATAGCAGAACTCTGTAATTCCCGCGTCAAACCGCCTGCCGTTAATCCAGAACGCGTTTTCAGAATGTCCGTTTTTATTTATGCCGCGCGAAAAGTTAAAGCTGATATTATTCCCTTTTGTGTCTGTCCCGCATCCTGACGCCCAGTCCCAGACAGTGTGCCTTTTTAGAACGCCATATGAAAAATCCATGCTGCCCGCGGGTATTGGTTTTTTTATCGCGAATTCTTTCGCGTCAATATTTATAATCCCCTTCGCCTTCATTCCGCATTCTTTCATTGTATAATTAAAACCGTTGTTGCCGTCCATTGTTACAAGGTTTAAACTGTCGGCAAGGCGCGTGAATATAATATCAATTTTAAGTTTTTTATGGATTTCACATTTAATTGCCGCTTGTTTTGGCGAAAGAATCACCTGCGCGTCAGCCCCTGAATTTTTAAATGTAAAACTCCCGTCAGCCGCGCTTCCGGTAAAGTTTGTATTAAGCGCAAACGGCACAAGAAAATCAAACTGTTTTAAGCTTTTATCTTTTCTGTCAAAAACATACAGAAATAATTCGGATAAATATCCGGCGTGGACAATTGCCATGCCAAAAATAAAATCTTTGCTGTATATTCCGGTAAACAGCCACCTTTTAAGGCGGAATACTTTCATTATTTTTCTGCCCGCGGCAGTCATTTTAAATTTTCCGGGCAGCACATATTGGTTAATATTAAGATTTTCTATCGGACCTTTATGAAATCCAAAAACAGGTTTGGCATCATTGCCTATCAGGTTATTTTCCATATTTCCCCCAAAACCATTATTTTTTCCACTTGGTGTTCTGAATCCCGCCGCCTTTTTTTATGGTTTCCGTCATCCACTTATGTATATCCGCGAAAATCTTATTTCTGTCTTTTTCTATTGAAAGCGCGTGAAAAGTATTTTCATATTTAATCAGGCGTTTTTCGGATTTTACTTTACCAAATATGTTTTCCATTGATTTTGTGTTTATAAGGTAATCCTGATCCGCTATTAAAAACAGCGCGGGTATTCTGATGCTTCCGGTTGCAAACCCGGCCTTTATCTGTTTAAACAGTATCTCCTTAAGCGGGCCGGCCGCGGCAAAGCGGTGTTCTTTTTTCTCTTTGGCAAGCCATTTTAAAACCGCTTTATCGTGCGTCAGTTCTTCGCTTTTAAACGGCATTGCAAACGGCCTTTTGGGATTTATTATGGAGTTTAAGAAAATATTTAATCTGTAGCCAAGGCTCATCTTCATGTTGTCCATAAAAGCGGGGGAAACTTCAATTACTCCGCTGTAATTGCCGTCGTATTCAATAAGGTTCATATGCGTTATAAGCCCGCCCATTGATTCCCCGATTATGAAAACAGGCGCGTTTGGATTTTCGCTTATTGCCATCGCCTTTAAAGCCGCAATATCCCTGTAATACACCCTGAAAGATTCCGCATAACCCGGTTCCTGCGCAAGAACGCCGTATCCTTTAAGTTCAACAGCGTAAACAGCGATTTTTTTGGTATTCATGAATTCGGCTAAAAATTTCCACCTGTCAGTATGCGCCCCCATTCCGTGGACAGCAATTATGACAGCTTTGGGTTTTTTTACCCCCCACTTCCTGAAATATACCCCGTTTTTTTCTTCAGGCATGGCAGCCTCCGGATGTTTGATTTGTTCTTTAAGTTATTATAGCACAAAATCTACAGGTTAATGCCCGGAGGAAAGGAAGCAACGACAAACATCGAGAATTCGAAATTCGAAGATTAGATGACTACGTACAGGGGTTGGGTGTGTTTTTTCAGTGCGTGCCGCGCAAACACACTATTTTTGCTGCAGGGGCGATTTAATGCTTCGTCGGCATATGTGGATGTGCCGGGAGTTTAAGACTGCCAATGAATTAACATACCTGCTGATTTCAAACTTAATTGGATTCAAGCACACCAATTTACGGCGCGCGCTGAAAAAATATACCCAATCCCTGTAAGGCGGAGGGACGGATGCACAGAGGGACAGATGGACAGAAACAAAATCTAAATCAACTACCGCACCCTAAAGGGTGCGCCTACCAATTCCAATACCAAAACAAACCAACTACCGCGGGCTAAAGACCCGCGTCTACCAATGAAAAAAACCTAAAAACACTATGCCTGTTCTTCCGCCTTCAGTTTTGCCGTTATCTTATCCATCTCTTCAATCATTATTTCAAGCTCTTTATAACCGCTGTCCAGGCCTTTACGGAATTCGTCATATTCGGCTTTTAACTGCTGAATTATGTCTTTTTCGCCGTTTGTATAAGCATCGGCAAGTTTTATGTTAAGCGCTTCCATAAATTCCTCATCTTTGTCAATTTTCTTTTCCGCTTCCGCTATTTTTGCCGCTATCCTTTTGTGCTGTTTTTCAAGCTCTTCTTTATTGCTCTTCTGCCTGGCGGTTTCCTTTGCGGCTTTCTGCTTTTTGGGTTTCTTTTCGTCTTCTTCCCACCCTTCCTTATCAAGGAATTCCTGGTATGTGCCTTCAAAAACAGAAACCTTATCCCTGTTAAAGACAATAAGCCTGTTGGCAAGGTGGTGTAAAAACAGTTCGCTGTGGGTTACTATAATAACCGCGCCGTCAAAATTATCAAGCGCCACTATCATTGAATCGCACGATTCTATGTCAAGGTGGTTTGTCGGCTCGTCAAGAAGCAGTATATTGGCCGGGTTTAAAAGTATTTTTCCCAGCGACACGCGGCTTTTTTCGCCTCCGGATAAAACCGATATCTGCTTTAACGCAAGGTCCCCTGAAAACATCATTGCGCCGCACACTTTTCTTACTTCGCTGTATTTTAAATCCGGCCTTACCTTGGACAGTTCTTTTTCGATTGTAAGGGACGTATCAAGCCTTTCTATGTTGGTCTGCCCAAAATACCCCATGGAAGCTTCGGGATGCATTTTTATGGTCCCTTCTTTTGGCTCCAGTTCCCCTGCCAGAAGGCGCAATAATGTTGATTTTCCTTTCCCGTTTTTTCCTATTACGCAGATCCTGTCTTTCTTATCAACGTCAATTGAAAGGTCCTCTATAAGAGTCCTGTCTTCTGTGTATCCAAACGAAAGGTTTTTGACCCTTAAGGGCATCTTGGCTTCAAAATTTTTATAGTTAAACTTAAAGCCAAGCTCCTGAATTTTGGCCAGTTCGTCCTTTTTTTCCATCTTGTCAAGGGCCTTGATTCTTGACTGCACCATTGAAGCGCGGGTGGCCTGTGCGCGGAAACGGTTTATAAAATCCTCCGCTTCCTTCCTTATCTTTTCTTCCTTCATGCGGGTAAGTTCGTATACCTCTTCTTCGGCCGCTATCTGGCTGAAAAGTTTTTCCGTCGGGCCCTCTATTTTTTTTATCTTGTGCCTGTGTATAGCCATTGTATGCGTGGTGACGGAATCCATAAACTCCCTGTCGTGCGTTATTATCATAAGCTCGTTTTCCCTGCGCTGCAGGAACTTTGCCAGCCAGCGTATTGAAATAATGTCAAGGTAGTTGGTGGGTTCGTCCAGAAGCAGAAGGTGCGGCTCTGAAAGCAGGACTTTTGCAAGGTTTAACCTGACCTGAAAACCGCCCGAAAAATTATCCGGAGATTTCAGCTGGTCATCCTCATTAAAACCAAGGCCTGACAGCATCTTTTCCGCTTTCCAGACCTGGTCTTTTTCCTCTTCGTTTAAACCAAGGCAGGCTTCCATTAAAACAGTAGGCTGGGTAAAATTCAGATGCTGTTTTAAATATCCTATTGTGTAATTCTTGGGCAATGAAAGAGTGCCTTCATCCGGTTTCATCTCCCCTGTTATCAGGCGGAAAAGCGTGGTCTTGCCGGATCCGTTTCGCCCCACAAGGCCTATACGCTCGCCGCTGTGAATGTTAAAGGTCACGTCGTCTAAAATCATCTGGTCGCCAAATTCCAAAGTCAAGTTGTTTACCTGAAGCATATTAATAACCTCTTTCTTTAATTTATAGAGTGTAATAATAACATTTTTTTATTCTAATTGCCATAATGTTGTAACAAAACAGGGAAACACAGATTTAAGCTATAAGCAATTAAGCAAAAGCGAAGTCAGGGCTGTATTTTATGATTACGTTATAGCTTAATTGCTTTTCCACTTTTTGCTTAAAATTCAGGCTTTATATAATATTAAACATGTAAATATGCCTTTTAACTTTTCCCCGCTTACTGTATCATATTGGCATGAAAAACAAACGCGGCTACACGGATAAGAAACACTTTAACACGCGCAATAACAGGCCGGAACCTGTAATTAAAACCTCCGCAGGCAGGGAGATTACGGTCACAATTGAAAATTTTGCCTATGGCGGCGACGGCATGGCGCGTTTTGAAAACAGCACGGTTTATATCCCCTACGCCCTTCCAAAAAGCACTGTCAAAGCCGTGATTACGGAGGAAAATAACAGGGTTATACAGGCGCGCGTAAAAAATGTCATAACACAGTCCCCTTATTATTCAAAACCCGCCTGCCCCTATTTTGGGGAGTGCGGCGGATGCGATTTTATGAATATGCCGTATGAAACGCAGGCTGATTTTAAAACAGAGATTATACGTTCTGTAATGGAAGAGACCGCAGGTATAAAAAAACCGCCCATGAAGCCGCTTATAAGATACGAAACGCCGTTACATTACCGCAACAGGGCTGAATACAGGCCCATAGCAGAGGGCAGTAAAATCAAACTTGGATTTTACCGCGCGCGCAGCCACGAAGTTATAGGTATTAAGGAGTGTTTATTATTGCATCCCAAAATAAACCTGCTTGCCCGGATAATCACGGATTCCATAAATGAAAACCCGCACGGCGCTTCGGTATACAGCCCTTCAAAGCACAAAGGCTACCTGCGCCATGTGACGATAAGGATAAACAGCCGCGGCGACGCGCTTATCACCTTTGTGGTAAACGGCAAAGAGCCAAAACAGTTCATAACGCGCGCGGCGCAGGCGGTTCAGGCGCAGCCCGGCATTGCCGGCATACTTGTTAATTATAATATGGAAGAAACATCCGATGTCTTCGGCACGAAGGAACATATACTTTACGGCAGGCCTTCAATTATTGAGACCGCCGCGGGGGTTTCATTCAAACTTAACAACAGCGCGTTTTTTCAGGTAAACGCGGTTATGATGGAAAAGATGGCACAGTTCGCCGGTTCAAAGATACAGGACAGGGCTTCTGTCCTTGACCTGTACGGCGGAGTGGGAGCTCTTACCCTTCCGTCGCATAAAAAGTTCAGGGATATAACGGTTGTGGAAGCGGACAGGGACGCCGCGCAGAACCTGCGTGAAATAGTAAAATGGAATAAGATACCGCGCGTGAACATAATCACAGGCAAAGTGGAAGACAACATTGAAAGGATTCTTGAAGAAAAAGTATTTGACGCGGCTGTAATTGACCCGCCGCGCTCCGGCATGCATCCCCGCGTTATAAGCGCGCTTAAAGCCGCAAAAATACCAAAGCTTGTTTACATTTCGTGTAATCCCGCAAGTTTTGCCCGCGACATAGCGGATTTAAAATCGCATTACCGCCTTGACGAGATGACGCCCTTGGACCAGTTTGCCCAGACTTACCACACTGAAATAATGGCCTGCCTTACCGTTGTATAAACATAGCGATTTAGCGGATTAAGCAATTACGCTATAGCGGAACCATTGCCTTATCTTTCGCCCTTGCCGGCCTTATAAGCATCCACCCTTTCAACCATCCGCTTATCAAATTTGTTTTTTCCGTTACATGATGTACAATTAATAATGCAGGGGGTGAATATGGGAAAACAGCTTGTTGTAATCACAGGGTGCGATTCAGGCATAGGAAGAAGCCTTTGTGAAATATACCTTAATAACGGATATACCGTGGCGGCGTCATGCCTTAAGCCGGTTTCGGGTAGTTCTTCCAAAAACTTTTTTTGGAAGAAAATGGACCTGCGCGTTCCCAATGACATAAAAAGTTTTTCAGCCTTCGTGAAATCATTTATCAGGAAAAAATATCTGCTGCGCCACTTTATAAACAACGCGGGCATTGCCGTATTCGGCCCCGCGGAAAACCTGCCTTTATCCGCCTTCAGGGAAATATTTGAAATCAATTATTTTGGCCTGGCCGCTCTTACCCGCGCTTTTATACCTTATCTTATAGATTCACGCGGAACCATGACGGTTATAGGTTCAACAGCCGGAAAAGTGGCAACGCCCTTTTCATCCCCTTACGCCTCTTCAAAATTCGCGGTGGAAGGATTCTGCGATTCAATAAGAAGGGAGCTTATACCCTATGGTATCAGGGTTATTCTGATAGAACCGGCAGGAATAGAAACTCCGCTCTGGAAAACAAACTGGAATGAAGCAAAAAAGAAATATTTTAAAAATTATGACAAAAAATACATGGGTTCACTTGAAATAATGGAAAAAAAGGTGATACTTAACCCGGCGGGAAGGCTTTCACAGGAAGAATGCGCGCGCAGGATTTACAATATATCCCTTAAAAAACACCCTAAAGCAAGGTACATGATAGCAAAAAATTACCCTGTGGAATGGATTAAACTGCACCTGCCGCCGCCGCTTATTGACCGCGCGCTCCCGCTGATTTTAAAGATGAATTACGGCAGAAAGAAATAATCTTACGCGGGCAGCGTAAAATAAAAAGACGCGCCTTCGCCTTCGCGCGATTCAACCCGGATTTTTCCGCCGTGCTGGCTTACAATTTTTCTGCATACTGCAAGGCCTATTCCCGTGCCTTCGTATTCATCCTGGCTGTGCAGTTTTTCAAATATTTCAAATATTTTTTCCTGATATTCCCGCGCTATCCCTATGCCGTTATCTTTTACGCAGAACTCCCATTCATTCCCATTCTTTTCGGCGGATATGGAGATAACCGGTTTTTCTGTTTTCCTTGTAAATTTAACCGCATTGCCAATTAAATTTTCCATAAGCCTTAACATCTGGGTTTTCGCGGCGCGGACGGTTGGAAGTTTCCCCGCCTGAATGTCAATTTTTTTATCCGCTATGGCGGAACTCATGTCTGACAGGCATGTACGCACCACGTCATTCATGTCCACGTCCGTAAACGGCTCCGCCTTTCTTTTATTTCCCACCCTTGAAAATTCCAGCAAATCCTTTATCAGCTGCCTTAACCTGACAGCGCCGCTCATTATGCTGTCAAGGTATTCTTTGGCTTCCTGATTAACTTCATTTGAATATTTTTTAAGCAGAAGTTCGGAATAAATGTAAATCATGCGCAAAGGTTCCTGCAGGTCGTGCGAAGCGACGTAAGCAAATTTTTCAAGTTCTTCATTTGACTTTATAAGCTCCGAAACCGTGTGTTCAAGTTTTTCCCTGGCTTCTATCACCTGTGATATGTCTATTACATTCACAAGCACGGCTTTTGAATTTTCATACATTATCTCTTTTTTGTTTATGGCAACCCAGGAAAAACCGCTTTTACCGTTGTTTAAACGCATAGTGCAACTATTTTCATGCCGGCAGTCCGCAAAACGTTCTTCCGTCACAGCGCCGCTGTCATCCTTTATTAATCGCAAAAAATCTTTTAAAGTCATCTTTTCGCAGTTTGTTTCGTCTATCCCTGATAATTCCTGAAAACCCCTGTTGGTAAATACAACCCTTCCGCCTTTAATTATAACAATGCCCATCATCTGCTGTTCGGCAAGGGTCCTGAATTTTTCTTCTGACATCTTTACGGCTTCCATTGCAGTAAAAATGTCCGTAATATCCCTTGCTTCAACCATAAGCATCTGAACCTTTCCGCCGGAGCCGAATATCGGGGAAATAGAGACATCCGCTTTTATGTCCCTTCCGTCGGAAAAGCGGATATTTGTTTCGTACCTGAAAGTCTTGCCCTGCGATGCTTCCGTAACCCCTAGTTTTAACTGTTCGCTGTCATAATCGTTTGCGTCCCACCATGGCACATCCCATATCTTAATCCCTTTCAAATCCTCAAACTTTCCGTTAAAAATATCAAGCGACCTTTCATTCGCGTCAATAAGGGAGCCGTCCGTGGATAATAACCCTATCAGGTCAAAAGAGGATTCAAACATCGCTTTAAAACGGTTTTCGCTTAATTTCAGCTCATCAAGCGTATTTTTAATTTCTTTTGTCTTTTTATCAACTTCACTTTTTAATGATTTATTCCAGACAAACAGGACCATAAAAACAAACATGCTTAATCCCACAAAGATGGAAAAAAATACAAACAATTCCTTTCTGCTTACTATTTCAGAGCCGCGCCAGGCAACGTCAATTTTTTTGTATTCTCTTGGGCTGATTGATTTAAACCCGTTTTCAACCAGCGCCAGCAAATCAGGCCGGTTTTTATTGACAGCCCTGTGAAAAGCGCCGGTATACAGGCTCATGCTGTACCTGAAATCGCTTTCAATCTTCCTTTTATTCAGGTAATAAATCGCGGGCGGCTTGTCAACGCAGAAAACTTTTATCATGCCCGCGGCTGCTTCGGCGATTATTTCGCTGTAATCCGAATATTCCTGCATCTCTGTAATACCGTGCTTTTTCAGCACATCAATGCACGCGTCGCCCTTTTTAACCCCTATCCTGAATCCGAACAGGGAATCCAGGCTGCGGATACCCGAAATATCCCTGTGAAAAAACACAGGCACCTCTATTACGGCATAAGGCTCGGTAAACAGGTATTTTTTCTGCCTTGCTTCGGTTTTAAATATGGAATCTATTACTTCCGCGTTGCCGGAATCAATTGTTTCAAAAGCGCTGCTCCACTGCATGCCTTTAATATTCACTTTTATGCCCGTCTTTTTTTCCCACAGTTTCCACTGGTCAATGGAAATGCCCACAAGTTCGCCGCTTTTTTCGCGAAAAGAGTAAGGGGGGTAATTATCGTCTATGACAACGGATATTTCAGATGGTTTTACAGCCGGTGCAGGCGCGGTTAAAACAGAAGAAAAAATTATAAGGACAAGTGCCGCTGTGATTCCGCAAATTTTCCCAAAGTTCCCCATTTTCCCCTCTTAGCCGGTATCGTATTATTTACAAAAAAGGCGGTTTGGAAAAATCCGGTGGGGTTTACATTTTTATCCGGGCTTCAAACCCGTCCCGCGAATTATATCCAAACCACCCGCCCTGTTTCTGACTTCCCGGTATTGGATCCATTTATATTATACACAATATATAGGGGGAAAACAAATTTTATTACAGGTGTACAAAGAATAACAATTGACATATCCGTATGAAATATTACGGCCGGAAAAACAGCATATTTTCACGGCTTTGTTACTGCCCGCCTGTCATACGTCAATATGATGTTTTATTGTCTTTCCTTCCAGCATGTAAACAACATCTTCGGCTATATTTGTCACATGGTCAGCCATTCTTTCTATGTGTTTTGCCACAAGTATAAGCCTTATTCCCCTTTTAATATTATTATTATCTTCCATCATGTAAGTTAAAATCTCACGGAAAACCTGAACGTATAAACTGTCAATCTCGCTGTCTTTTAAGCATATCTCCCTTGCGGCCGCCGGATTTTTTTCAACAATCGCGCTTACCGCCTGCCTTAACATCTTTCTTGTTTCTTCTTCCATTTTGGGAATATCAACAAGCGGCTTTAATGGCGGATGTTTTGAAAGATAAATGGAGGCGTGCGCCACATTTATTGCCAGATCGCCGATACGCTCAAGGTCATTATTTATTTTCTGCAGCGACGTGATAAACCTTAAATCCACCGCCAGGGGCTGCCTTTTTGCCAGAAGTTCCAGGCACTGCCTGTCTATTTGAACTTCAAGCAGGTCTATTATCTGGTCATCCTCTATAAGTTTCTCCGCCATTTCAATATCCATATCCACAAGCGATTCCACGCTTTTGTGCACGGCATCGTCTACCATAGATGCCATCTTTAATATATTTTTTTTAAGCGCTTCCAGTTCTTCATCAAAATGCCTTTCCATATTTTTCCTCCATTATTAAAATATTTAACCTGAATTTACGCCGCAGAATAATTCCTGTTACCCGAACCTGCCGGTTATGTAATCTTCTGTTATCTTTTTATCAGGCTTCGTGAATATTTTTGATGTTTCCCCGTATTCAACAAGCTCTCCCAGCATAAAAAATGCCGTATTATCGGCCACCCTTGCGGCCTGCTGCATATTATGCGTTACTATTATTATGGTGTAATTTTTTTTAAGTTCCTGTATTAATTCTTCAATTTTTGCCGTCGATATCGGGTCAAGCGATGCTGTGGGTTCGTCCATCAATATTACTTCCGGCCTTATTACAAGGGCGCGCGCTATGCAAAGCCTCTGCTGCTGGCCCCCGGACAGGTCATAAGCGTTTTTATTCAGGTTATCCTTTACTTCATCCCAAAGCCCGGCTTCACGCAGGCTCTGTTCAACTTTCACATTCAGATCGTCCCGGCCATTAAACAGCCTGTTTACCCTTAACCCGTAGGCGACATTTTCAAAGATTGATTTGGGAAACGGGTTTGGTTTCTGAAAAACCATCCCCACTTCACGGCGCAGCCTTGTCACATCCACGCTTTTTTCATTTACATCCATTCCTCCGAATAAAAGCGCGCCTTTAGCCTGCGTCCCTTCAATTAAATCATTCATCCTGTTTATGGAGCGGAGAAAAGTGGATTTACCGCACCCGGAAGGGCCTATCATTGCCATAACCTTATTTTTCATCACATCAAGATTAATATTCTTTAACGCGTGGTGGCTGCCGTAATAAAAATTAAAATCAACCGCTTTTATGCTAAGTGTATTTTCTACCATTTTCTCCCTCTCCTTGCTTTTATTCTTATTGCTATCGCTGCCGCGTTGACCGCCAGTACAAGCATAAGCAGCACTAAAGCGGTTCCATAGGCGATTTCCATCTGCCCTGCCTGGCTGCCCTCTGTCATTAAAGCGTAAATATGGTAAGGAAGCGCCATCACTTCGGAAAACAGCGAATCCGGAAGTTTAACGGTAAAGAACGTGGCGGCCGTAAACATAATAGGCGCGGTTTCTCCCGCGGCCCGGCCTATTCCAAGTATCACCCCCGTTAATATTCCGGAGATGGCGTTTGGAAGGATTACTTTATACATTGTTTCCCACCTTGTGGCGCCAAGCGCCAGCGACGCTTCTTTAAATGATTTGGGAACCGATAAAAGCGCTTCTTCTGCCGTCACTATAACAGTGGGAAGCACCATTATCCCCAGCACGACAATTCCCGACAAAAGCGAAACGCCAAACTGCATAAACTTTACAAGAAAGGCAAGGCCAAAAAGCCCGAAAACAATTGACGGCACACCGGCAAGCGAATTTATTCCGATTCTTAAAAGCCTTACCATTTTCATACTGGTGCTGTACTCTGTAAGCCAGACCGCGGTCAGCACTCCCAGCGGCAGCGCAAACAGGATAGCGCCTGTGGACAGAAGAAACGTTCCCATTATAGCCGGAAAAATCCCGCCTTCCGACATTCCGTTTTCCGGAAATTTTATAAAGAAATCTATATTAAGGGCTCCCATTCCTTTTATAACTATAAAGCCGATAAGCACAATAAGCGATAATACCACAGACAGCACACACGCTTTAAGCACAAGAAAACCGGCCGACTGCCGGGCATATCTGTTTTTGTCTATTGCCTGTTTTTCCGGGTGGGTTTCTTTCATTTATTCTTTCCTTTCTTGATATTCTCCGCGATGATATTAAAAATAATATTAAAAACAAACAGAATAAGCCCCATGGCAAACAGCATATAATAATGGGAACCGCCCACAACCGTTTCCCCCATTTCGCCGGCAATGCAGGCGGTCATGGGCCTCATAGGCACAAATATATTATCGGGAATCCCCCTGGAACCGCCGGCAGCCATTAACACTGTCATTGTCTCTCCCATTGTCCTGGAAATTCCAAGAATTATACCGGTCAGTATGCCTGACTTTGCCGCAGGGACAGACACCCTTATTATAGTCTCCCATTTTGTCCCGCCAAGCGCCAGGGACGCGTGCCTTAATTCTTTGGGAACAGCGGTTACCGCGTCCTCTGTTATACTGGCAATCGTGGGCACCGACATTATGGCAAGCAGTATTGCCGCGGTAAACCCCGTAAGCCCGGTATCAAGGTGAAATATATTTTTTACAACCGGCGCAAGAAATACTATCCCAAAAAAGCCAAGCACTATGGAAGGTATGCCTGCAAGCACTTCCATGGCGGGTTTAATTATCTCCCTTACTTTTGCGGGCGCTATTTCCGCAAGGTATACAGCGGCGCCCACGCCAAGCGGCACGGCAATGGCAATGGCGGTAAACGTAACATAAAATGATGACAATATTAACGGCCACATTCCAAATACAGGCGGGTCGTCGGTGGGCCTCCAGACTTTTCCCGACAGCGTGGATATAATTCCGTATTCCCGGAAAGCAGGCACAGCTGAAACTATAAGTGTCATTGCTATTCCAAACAGAAATAATATGGATATGAAAGATACCGTTGGAAGCGCCCGCTCTATAAAATTCTTTTTCATTCCGCCGTGTACAGCCATTTAACCTTCCTTATATTTTATTTAAATGAATTATAAGTTTTCATGATTAAATCTCTGTTATCCTTATGTTAATTTTCTGTTAATAAAAAGGGCGGGGTTTAACCCCCGCCCTTTTTGCAGGAACATTTTATTTTACGGGAACATAACCCACTTCTTTTACTATCTTCTGCCCTTCAGAGCTTACTACATAATCAATAAACTGTTTTACAAGCCCGGACGGTTCGCCGTTTGTGTACATATAAAGCGGCCTTGCAACCTTATATGTGCCGTTTATTACATTCGCCTCCGTCGCCATTACACCTTCAACTTTAAGCACTTTCATCTCATCTGACAGGAATGCCAGCCCAAGATACCCTATGGCGCCTTCCGTATTTTTTACGTTTTCAGCCACTTCCCTGTTGGAAACCGTCATTATTGCGTCATCGCGCAGCTTTGCCCCCCTTAACACAAGTTCGCCAAACACTTCATATGTGCCTGACGTGGTATCCCTGGAAACCGCGACTATTTTTCCGCTGCCGCCGCCAATTTTACTCCAATTGGTTATCCTGCCGCTGAAGATATCACGCAGCTGGTCAAGAGTAATGGCATCTATAGGGTTGGATTTATGCACAACCATCGCTATACCGTCTTTTGCGACTTCATTACCCACGGGATTGATACCTTTGGATTTCGCATTAATTATTTCTTTAGCCTTTATAGCCCTTGAAGCGTTGCCAATGTCCGCGGACCCGTCAATAATGGCCGCTATACCCACTCCCGAACCGCCGCCTTTTACAGATACTTCAACGCCTTTGTTAATCTTCATAAATTCTTCCGCGGCTTTCTGCGCTATGGGAAGAACCGTTGTGGAACCTGTAAGTGAAATCTTATTCTCTGACTTTGCCGCCCAGGGCCAGTTCCACGCTGACGCGGAACCTGCTGCCAGCGCCATTACCGATAACGCAACCGCCATTTTGAAAAATTTTTTCATTGCTTTCTCCTTTTTTTATTTTTTTAATTACCAGCTCCACTTTGTCTGAGCCATCCAAAGATTTGTTGTAACCGGGCTGCTTCCGCCGCCGACTTTATCCTGTTCCATCTGATAGTTAAGCTGAAGCATAACTTTTTCTGTTACATCATAATTTACGCCTATAGCGTATAGATTTTTCTCATCCCTTACTCTTAATGTATCCGGGTTTGAAGTCATATACATGGCATGCGCGCTTATGGCATCAATTATTTCCACTCCAAGATACGCGGCTAAGGCCTGTCCTATTCCGCTTTTGCCGGATGATTTCTGATCCTTTGATTCCAATGCCTCAACAAAACCGGATATGGGGCTGCTTCCAAAACCTAAAACCACCGATTTTCTGTCCGCGTATTTTGCAAGGCTTGAAGGCTGGCCGTTTACCTGCTGATCTTCGCCTATCTGATGCCCAAGATATGAACCCCTTACATAAATACCTGTTATTGGAACGATATTTAAGCTTGCCACAACAGATTTATCAAGATTTGCCTCTGCTTTTTTGTAACCGGAGCCGCTTAATATGCCCGCTTCAAAGTTACCAAGCGCCATTGGAAGGTATCCCCTTAAAGTTACGCCGTAATCCGCGCTGTCAACAAGTTTAAGTTTGTCTTCAGGCGCTTTTTCAATCAGCGGATATTCCCAGGTGTCTATGGTGCCAAAGGGCACTCCCTGAAGTCCAACCCTGACTGTCATTCCGGCATCCACTAATAAAGGAAGGCTCTTTAAATCAACATACGCGTTCTTTACCCATGTGCCAAAATTAACGCCCGTCTGCGCCGCCGAATTTTCATAATCAAGCGTTAACGCGCCTTCGTAACCTTCGCCTGTTGTCTTTACCCTTACGTACGTCCTTTTTACTTCAAACGCGCTTGTCTTTTCTTTTGCGTTGTCATACCCAAGCGTGTACCTGAACCAGTTGTAGCCATAAACTTTTGTTTCAGGTTCTGCGGCAAAAACTCCCGCCGAAATTGCCAGGCTTAATACTGCTGCAGCTGTGATTCTTAAAACATTTCTCATCGTGTTCCTCCTTATTTTTATAACTTCATCTTACGGTGAAATTATAAAAAACAAGGATTAACTTACGGTGAATTAAAAATTAATTATCAGTTAAGATTTTTACGGGTCAAAAGGAAGGAAAATATAACGTAAAAACAGAGCCTTTGCCGGCTTCACTTGCCGCGGTGACATCTCCGCCGTGCACCATCATTATGTGTTTAACAATTGACAGCCCAAGCCCGGTGCCGCCAAGTTTGCGCGAACGCGACCGGTCAACAGTGTAGAACCTTTCAAACAGCCTGGGAAGGCTTTCTTTGGGGATAGAGCAGCCGGTATCTGTCACGCTGATTAAGATTTGATTATTTTCGCGCGCCGCCGAGACAGTTACGCTTCCGCTGTCAGTGTACTTGACCGCGTTATCAATAAGGTTTATAAGCGCCTGTTCCGCCATTATGGGGTCGGCCTTCGCGTAAAAATCATTTTCTTTAATATCAACACCAAGCGCAATGCCTTTTTGCGCGGCTTTTTTTTCAAATATTTTAACGGCAGAAAGGGCCGCTTCTTTCAGATTTGTTTTTTCAAAACTTACTCCGTGCCCTTTTGCTTCCAGTTTTGACAAAGACAGCAGGTCTTCCACAATATTAACCAGCCTGTCAGTGTGCTTAATTATTATTCCAAGGTATTTTTTTCCGCTTTCCTCCTCTGTTTCGGCTTCCAGTGTTTCGGCAAAACCCTTTATCGCCGTAAGCGGCGTCTTTAATTCATGGGATACATTTGCCACAAAATCCTTTTTCATTTCTTCAAATTCCCTGATTCCCGTCACATCATGCAGGATTAATACAGCGCCTGAAGTCTCTTTAAGGTAATTCGCGCCGGCAAGGTATACCCTGCCGTTTATTTCCAGCTGTTCGGACAAAGCTGTTTTTTCCTTTAATACTTTTTCAATTAAAGCGTTGAATCCGGGCGACAGCATTATTTCCCAGTAAGATTTCCCCTCAGCAGCCCCGCTAAAACCGGTGTTTTTAAGGATTGTTTTAAAACTGTCATTTGCAAGCTGTATTTTCCCTTTTTCATCCGTAACCAGCAGCCCTTCTTTGATTGAGGTTATTACGGTATTAAGCTCTTCTTTCTGCGTGGAAAGTTCCGAAAAAAGCATTTTTACCCTGCCCGCCATGTGGTTAAAATCATCGCCCATCTTCTGCAGTTCATCGCCGCTTTGTATGTTTACAAGGGCGTCAAAATCGCCTTCAGACATTTTACGGGTTGCATTTTCCAGGTCTTTTACAGGGCGGGATATTTTTTTCGCGGCAAAGGCCATCATAATTACCGATACTGCCAGGATAAACAGGGTTAAATTAATTATTTTTCCTGTCAGGTTTGCAATAAGGCCGTTTACCCTGTCCGCGGACATGCTTAACCTTATGAATCCTTCTTTATTCCCTTTTGAATCATTAAACAGCATGGCAAAATAAAGCATATCTTTTTTTGCCGTATTGCTGTAACGGATTGAATGTCCAAACCCGCCCTTTGAAATATTTTTAAGCGCTTCCTGAATTTCCGGCCTTTCCATGTGATTTTCCATTTTATCCGGATTATTCTCTGAATCCGCCAGTACCCTGCCGTTAATATCAACAACAGTTATCCTGTCGCCTGTTTTTTTCTCCGTTTCAATTACGTATTTTTCAAGGCCGGAAAAATCCTTAATATTTACAAATCCCTGCACCCGGGGAATCAGGACATGTCCCGTTGTTTTAAGCCTTTCCTGAAGTATATCAATGTAGTTTAACCTTATTGCCCTGAAGGAAAAAACGGTGATAAGCGCAGACAGCGCTATAATAATCGCAAAAAAATAAAAGAATATCTTTAAAAAAATTGATTGTTTCATTATTCCATTTTATAACCGACGCCGCGGATGTTTTTTATCATTTTTCCGGCAGAGCCAAGTTTTTCCCTTAAATGTTTTATGTGAACGTCTATCGTCCTGTCCACAACTGTTTTTTCGTCGCCCCAAAGGCCGTCCAACAGCTGTTCCCTTGAAAAAACCCGCCCCTGTTTTAATACAAGAATTTTAAGTATGTTAAATTCAGTGGCTGTAAGGTCAACGTTATTACCCTTTACTTCCACCGTGTGCTTTTCATCATCAATTACAATACTTCCCGCTTTTATTTTTTTATCTGTTTTATTCCTTACCGGCCTTCTTAAAACCGCTTTAACCCTTGCGGTAAGCTCGCGCGGGGAAAAGGGTTTTGTTACGTAATCATCAGCGCCAAGTTCCAGCCCCAGCACCTTATCGGTTTCGGAAGATTTGGCGGTAAGCATTATAATAGGAATATCAGATGTACTATTATCTTTCTTCATGGTTTTACACACTGTTAAACCGTCAATTTCCGGCATCATAAGGTCAAGAATCACAAGCGCGGGTTTTACCTTAACAAGCGATTTTAAAAACGATTTGCCATCGCCGTATTCTTTTGTCTTAAAACCCTCTTTTTGAAGATTTATCGCGACAAGTTCGGATATATCCTCTTCATCATCAACTATCGCTATTAATTCTTCCATTTTTCACCTCTTCTTATTTGTCGCCTTATTTATAACAAAGCTGTGTTAAGAATTGGTTAATTTTTTAAAGTATTTTTATCTGATCCATTGATTTTACTATTATTTCCACTTTACCTTTATAATCCTTGACCCTTCCTTCAACCCTGACTTTTTTGTTAAGAAAATATTTTTCCGGGCTTCCCGGGAACTTCACATAATCAGATGCAAATATCACCAATGACAGCCCCTGCTTATAATTTTTATCAAAATTCAAAAAGCAGACCTTGCCGCTGTTATACGAAGCGACAATAACGCCTTCTGTCACCACATAACGCCCCAGATATGAAGCCGCGTCCTGCGGTTTTATATTTACCCTTTCTTTGGTTTCAAAATCCGAAGCAGGACGCGAATCTAAAATATTACTGCCTGCCTGCGCCGCTGTAACCGGCGCAATATCTGTTTTTGGCGCTTTTTTTATTTCGTCTATTATTAAAAACTTTACAGCCAGAACTATAATAAGAGCCGCGGCTGTTGCAAAAGCTGTTTTTTTATAAAAATCGCCGTTATTCATCTCATTTCCCTCCCGCCGGCTTCCTGTTCCCACACGCCTTTTTTAAACTGCCTGGCAATGTTTTCAAGCACCAGAAATTCCTTTGTTTTGGAGCATTCGGATTTTGTGTAAACATAGGCATAACCGCTTTTTACCAGCTCTGCGTTTACAAGCACGCCGTCCTTTGTATAGACATACGCCAGAAGCCTGCCGTATTTGTCGTTCATATTTGTTTTGTCGTATTCAACGGTTATTTCTTTGCCGCTTATAAGCGATGATAAAAGCTGCTTTGCCTCTTTGCCGAATTTCTGCACAGGCAGGTCAGGGTGATGAAGCTCCGGAGTGTCTATGCCCAGAAGGCGGATAAGGTTATCGCGTTCATTTATACGTATGGTGTCCCCGTCAATGACTTCGGCAGTGACAGCCGAAAACCTTTCCCATTTTTTCTTTTCATTTACAGACTTTATGGTTTTGCTTCCAAGCCATACAATTCCAAGCACCGCGGCTGTAAGGATTATAACCGCCGCGTAAAAATTTTTATTTTTCATGCTTTGCCCCTCTTATTTTTTGAAAACGGGAATATTATAACATAAAATCCGAGGGACGGAAGGTCGGAAGGTCAGAAGGTCGGAAGTAAAGACAAAAAATAAAATAAATAATGAAAATTCGAAATTGGAAGATTTGAAGAAAAAAACAGGGGTTGGGTATGTTTTTTCAGTGCGTGCCGCGTAAGCATAGTATGTGCGCGGCAGGGGCGGTTTAATGCAGCGGCGGCAAATCCGTATGTGCCGCGGGTTCCGGATTGCCAATGAATTAACATACCTGTTGATTTCAAGTTTATTTGGATACAAACATACCGATTTGCGGCGCGTACTGAAAAAATATACCCAACCCCGGTAGAGCTGAGGGACGAAAGACCCGAGGGACGGATGCACAGAGGGACAGAGGGACGGAAGTAAAACCAAAAATCTAAACCAAAAACCCGCGGGCTGCCATCTCCGCCATGGCAGATTTATTGCTGCGACGGCCGGAAAAGACCCGCGTCTACCAGGACATAAAACAAATCAACTGCTTTCGCTTATGCTTATTTGCTTATAGCTTAAACTGCTGTTTTTTGTTTACTTCCGTCCCTCCGTGCATCCGTCCCTCTGTCCCTCTATCTTTACCCTCTTGGATGAAACTTCTTATGCATGCCTTTTAACCTGCTTCTGTCAATATGCGTATAAAGCTGCGTTGTGGAAATATCCGCATGCCCAAGCATTTCCTGTACGCTTCTTAAATCAGCGCCGCCTGCCAGAAGGTGCGTCGCAAAGCTGTGCCTGAAAATATGCGGATAGACATCTTTTTCTATGTTTTCTTTTTTCGCGTACTTCTTTATAAGCTTCCATATGCCCTCGCGCGTAAACTTTCCCCCGCGTTTTGTCACAAAAAGATTCGGGCAGAACTTTTTTACTATTTCCATGCGCACCGCAAGATAGTTTTTTAAGGCATCCACAACGTATTCGCCGATTGGCACAAGCCTTTCCTTGGAGCCTTTCCCAAAACACCTTATCACGCGTTCATTCAGGTCCACATCTGTAAGTTCCAGATTTACAAGTTCGGACACGCGCACGCCGGAGGAGTACAATAGCTCCATTATCGCCCTGTCCCTTTTCCCTTCCGGTTTTGACATATCCGGCGATGACAGCAGCGCTTCTATTTCCTGCTTTGAAAGCACTTCCGGCATTTTCTTGTGCGTCTTGAATGTTTCAAGGTTTTCAAACGGGTTTTTATCCGCGGCTTTTTCCTTGACCATGAATTTATAAAGGCCCCTTAAGCTTACCAGCGCGCGGGCTATTGAAAGCGGCGAGTAATTGCGCGACTTTAAGTAAAAAATAAAATCCACAATTGTCTCTTCAATTACTTCTGTTTCTTTTCTCTCTTCCATATATTTAAGAAATATCTCTATGTCTGACGTGTACGCCGCGGCTGTGTTTTTTGAAAGGCCTTTTTCATAAATGATATGCCCTTTAAACTTTTCCAGATTGCCTTTTATGGAATCAACGGAGCCCATTGACAGAACCTGCCGCTGCCCGGATTTTTTTCATTATATCCCGCGATTTTTCCGCGGCGCCGGTTTCATCCATGCCCCCGAAGGTTAAAACCTTTAATGTTTTTATCCCGTTTACCGCGAACATGGAAGCAATTTCCCTTTTGGCGGGCAGAAAATACTTTTTTTCATTTCCGCCTGCCGTAAGAATTATAATTCCTTTTTTATTAACGGTTGATGTTTTTTTGTTATGCCTTTCCCATTCCGGCTGGTTGCGGTCAATAAAAGCCTTTAACGGCGCCGGGACCCCGCAGAAATATACCGGCGAGGCAATAATTATAACCTTTGCTTTTTTTATTTTTGAAATAAGGCGCGGCGCGTCATCTTTATAAACGCAGGAAAAAGAAGAAACGCAGCTGCCGCACGCGCTGCATGGCGTTATTTTCAGGGAATTGATATTAACAGTTTCGGAAGTTTTAAACTGCAGGATTTTTACCAGTTCTTCCGCGATTTTGGCGGAATTGCTTTTTTTGCGGGGGCTGGCCGTGATTACAAGTACTTCAGCCATTTGTCCCGTTTGCAAGGTAATCTTCTATGTATGAGCGCAGTATTTCCGCCACAGCCCACGCGTGTGATATCCTGCCGCGCGCGGTATAAGGAAAATTTCCGTCAAACATTTCCGACACGGTTGACAAGCCCGCGTTTTTCAGGTGTTCAAAAAATGGTTCATATACGGTTTCTATAAAAGCAAGGCTGTCCGCGCCCTTGCCAAAAGTTTTAAAATACGCGGTTACAAAATGGCCCACGGTCCATCCCCATACCGTGCCCTGATGCGCCGCGGCGTCGCGCGCTGTCTGGTCGCCGTCGTAGCGCTGTTTGAACATCACGTTCATGCTGCTTAACGAGCGCATCCCGAAAGAAGTGTACAGTTCCTTGATAACAGTGTTCATTATTTTTTCCATTTTTGAATGCTCTTCTATAAGCGGGAACGGAAGGCTTATTGCCATTACCTGATTTGGGCGAACGCTGTTATCACTCTGAATGGGGTCAATAACATCGTACAGGTAGCCGCCGTCCGCGTACCAGAATTTTTCATTAAAACTTTTATATACTTTGTCGGCCAGCTCTTTGTAGGAAGCGGACATCTCTTTTTCCCCGTTTTTATCAGCGACTTCCTGCATGGTGCGCAGCGCGTTGTACCACAGCGCGTTTACTTCCACGGCTTTACCCTGCCTTGGGGTTATCGGAGTCCCGTTTATCTTTGCGTCCATCCATGTAAGCTGCATTCCGGGGTAGCCCGAATCAAGCAGCCCGTCGGTATCAGCGTGGATATTGTAGTCGGTTCCGTTAATATGCTTGTGTATTATCCAGGTCAGCCTCTTAAAAAATTCCGTCTGCGCGCCGGCTATGGAATAATCGCCGGTATATTCAAGGTATTTTTTAAGCGCGTAAAAGAACCACAGCGTGGTGTCAACAGACATATATTTAATGTCGTTCTTTTCCATTGTCATATTAAGCGGCAGCAGGCCGTTTTTTTCAAAAAGAAG
>JAKQNO010000155.1 GCA_029565735.1 bacterium | reverse complement strand
CCGTCCTGCGCTGCTTTGCCGCCAATCTGCGAAATTGCCGGCACTATGCGCCCTTTTACTATCATGCACGTTCCGGTTGTGCTGTTGCCAAATACATCCATCACCGTTATATGCGCCTTGTAAACGCCGTCTTCCACGTATCCCGTGGAACCGTCTTCCCTTTGCCCTATGCCGTCCCACGATATGCCGTCAATGGGCGCGTCCAGTATTCTGCGGTAAGACGCCGTATCATCCGCGCTTTCCGCAAAATTATAGAACCAGTATTTATTGCCCCTATATTCGTCAATGTCCCCGTGCTTGCCCGCGTATTTAAGTTCTATCGCCTCTTTTTTATCTATGCCGTTATATAAATTCCGCACAATTCTGCCTTCCTTAAACGTCCTTATATCCACATTCGCGTAAACAAATTTAGAAGTCGCGGCCATCGGCTTAAAGTATATAGCCGTTGTTGTCCTGCCTTTTGATTCTTCTTCCGGGTTGAATATAAACGGCGACGCATAAGGCGGCGTGCGCAATATAGGCGCCTTGTCCGCCGGAAGCACAAAATATTTGCCCGAAGCGTTTGCAACGCGCGTCATTACCGTGTATGTGCCTATCGGGTGCTGAGTGCCAGCCAGCAGTTCCCTTGCGGTTTTGGTTACATAAGAACCATTGCCGAAAACAACACCGTCCGCTTCCCTGTAAATTCCAAGATTCTCTTCTATTATATCCTTTGCTTTTTCCCTTTGCTGCGCATAGTCAATATCAGCGGGATTAAGCCCGAATATCGCGTCAAAATTGGGTATGTTAAGATCCGAATCCGTGTATTTTACCGTTATCATGATTTCAGACCCCGCGTTTATCCTGCTTTCATCCAGCGCCGGAAACACACCGTATTTGGGCGTAAACATCCCGTATAAACCGTTCATCAGCGGAATTTTTGGGTCTGTATTTTCGGAATATATGTTTACGTATTCGGTCTGTTTAACCGCGCCTTCCGGCACCTGCATCTGAAACTTGTAATAAGGGTCAGCCACAATTGTGGCTGCAGTATTGGAAATGTCAATAGGAGTCCCTATTGTAAACAGCGCGTTGTCCAGTTCTTTTCTATTATATTTTAAATTATCATCTGTTATTGTGGTCCGTATCCTGTACGGCCCGTATAATCTATTGCTCCACACATCCCACGCTGTCATTATCTGAAAAAGCGGGCCCTGCACGGGCGAATTGGACATTGTAATGCCGTTATTTAAAAAACACGTATCCCAGCTGAATCCCTGGCCTGTCTGTAAATTATAATGCGACCCGCAGTATTCAAGGCGCCATTCCTTAAACTTAAGCGCATCCGCGCCGCCCATTACCGTTACAAACGACTTACCCGTATAAATGCTCTTTAACTTAAACCTGAACCTTCCGCTGTCCGGCACTTTGCCGTCTTTTACGTTTGCGGTATAAGTATTGCCGTCTTCATCCGCAAGCATCAAGTCAGGATTTGTTGTGTCGTCAGGATAGAATATTTTTAAGGTTTTTCCTGCTGCAGCACCGCTTGTAAATATGTCTGAAAGCGGTTCTTCGCCCGGGTCAACCCCTATAAAGTTTAATATGCCGCCGCCCTGCGCCGCCACTTTATCGCCCGTGCCTAAAAGCCAGCTGTCATAAGCGCGCCATATAAACGACGATACAGGAACAGCCCTGCTTCCTTCCTGCGGGAACGAAGTGCCGACAAGATAAGAAATAAAAGACGTTTCCACTTTATGCCCGCCCGCGTTTACTGTCCATACTTTTATTATATTTTTACCCGCATGCGGCAGCGGCACGTCAAGCGCCCAGTCTGCCTTGCCCCTTTTACCGTCTTCTGTGGTTACAAGAGTTGTATCAAGTTTTAAAACCGTTGTTACAATAGGCCCGTTGTCAGCCTGCGCGTATATCTGCAAAAACTGCGGTAAATAATCGCTTGCCCACCCTTCCACATGTACAAATGCTTTGTTGGTTGTGACTCCGACTATCCATCCGTTATAGCTTTCTGCCGGGTTATCCGCGGTTGACAGGTACGGATAAAATACGCCAACTTCACCGGGTTCATCTATTTCCGAAAGTATCCTTGCAGGGTCAGCCTGCGCGCCTTTACCAAAAGAAAGGCTGCTTAATACTTCGTTAAACACTTCACCCATAAAAGGCACTGCGTCAAATTTAATCGGCAGGTCTATTGGAAGTTTTGGCAGTCCGCTTAAGTCTATCTCACTTAATGCGGCTTTGCCTTTAGCTTCCAAATCCTTAACAATTCCCGTGCTTATCCCAAGCTGGCTATCCAGCGTGCCAATTAAATTACCCTCTGTAGAATTAAGCACGCTTATTACAATAGGCCCAATGCTTGTAATACTGTTTACTATTGGTTCAGGTATATTTTTTAAAATATTTAAAACTTCGGATATCACGGTTAAAGAAGCGCTTTTCACGGTAAGATTCGCGCCCTTCTTGCCTGCAACCCCGCTTATCTTTACCTTATCTATATTAGCAAGCGCTTTTTCCACATCCGCAGTCCTGTTTGCCACATCCTTAAGCCAACTGCTGTCCTCGCCCACATCTTCTTTGCTTTTATAACTTTCAGTAAACTCCGCAACCTTTGAAGCAACTTCCCACCATTTAATATCCTCCCATTTTAAACCCTCAAACGGCATATCTGTCGGGGGGCATCCATATACTGTTTTATATACTGTATCAGAATTTAAAGAATCACCAAATCCGGGAAACATATCACCGCCAGGCAGTTTCTTTACAAACGCCCCTAAAGCATCTTCATTATTTCTTATTGTTGTATCAACAGCTTTAAAAGCAAGCGCTTTTACCGCGCTTTCGCCCCATGTCCTTGCATAACCCATGGCGCCATTAGCAAGGTATGCCGCGTAAACAGGGTTTCCAATAGCCATCTGAACTGCAGATACAAGCGCTATTCCAATACTTGCCTTGTTTGCTATATCCTGCGCCTGCATAATCATATTTACGGCGTCCATATCCACTCCGCCAAGCTGTGCGCCTACAAGCCCAATTGACGCTATGCTTGACATACTTTCTGCGTTTGCCGTATTTGTCATATAGTCCAACAAAGCATTTGCGCCCGTTCCATGCGCGGAAGCTTTTGTGTTACCGCCATAGGCCGTCTTAGACGCACCATTTGCATCAACCTTTAAAAAATTCTGGATACCATCAAACATATCCCCTGTTGAATCGCAGAGGTTTTTCATACCCGCAAGCTGCCCCGCAATTCCGGATATGTCTATGCCTGTATCAATTTGCGGAATTATAATCTGCGGCCCTTTTATACCCCTAAAAGGATTTTCAATTGAACCAAGCTTATTTTGCAGCGCCCCGGCCACAAAATTCCAGCCTGTGTTTACTCCCTGTCCCGCATCCGGTATTAAAACAACACCAAACAAAGACCCGTCAAATCCCCACCTTGCCCCGTTTAAATCCGGCCGGGGAATATTTATATCTATCCCCTGAATGTTCATATCAAGCTTTAATTCAGGCCCGGAAAAACTGCTTTCAACCGCTTCCCCTGTCTGCACAACCTCTACTTCCTTATTCTTATACGCCGTCCCGTTATCTTCTTCTGATGCGTCTTCATGATAAACAAGGCTGAACACATTTGTCTCATCAGAACCAAGAACACTGTCTTCATAACCCGTATATGTTGAATCTGTTGTTTGTCTTATTGCGGCAGACATAGGCAATTGGTCATTTTTCTTAAAATTATACCTGTCCATAACATCAACTGCGATAACAACAGGTATCGTCCCTGTTCCGGACTTATCACCAAGCAAAGTTCTCAATAAAGTAGAAGATATTTCAGCTTCAGTCACATAACTATATCCATCCATCTGTCTTATATTTTTTATACCTATCTGCTGGCTGTTTTCTTTTGATTTTTCAGGTTTTAAAGTAATTATTTCAGTTCCTGTTTCCATATCTGACCATAAAGCCTTTATGGTTTTAAGTTTGTCTGTAAAATATAATCTTAAAGTAGCAGATTCTTTAAAACTCACATCTTTTGCTTTATTTATAACTATTTCTCTTTCCACGCCGTTGTTGCCGTCTTTGCTTAACCTGCATTTACCCCATTGTAAAAGGTACTTGGTTGAACCGTTCTGGGTTATTTCTATCTTATTCATTAAGACCGGCGCCCAATGATAAAACCTTTTAAGGATATTTTCAGGGCTGAATCCATCTTTACTCATATACATTGCAGCCCACGCGCTCATCCCGCATTTTGAACCGGATTGTAAACCGGCAGGAACCGCTACATCCGCTTCATCACACATTGTTTCCCTAAGATATGTTTTTGTCTCGCCTAAAACATTCAACCCACTTTGAATAATAACATTCTTTGCATTTCTCCCTTCCGCGTAGCTAAAAATATTTGTTAAAACAAAGGGAATTTTAGCACTGTCAGATGCTCTTATCTTTGAAAATTCTTCTTTCCCATTTACATCTTTAGTGTTTAAGACAGAATCAAACCAAAAAGCCTTAATATAATAGTAATCATTTCCCTCTATGTTTATAGGCTTTACCAGCTCGTCAACAACTTTATCAATTAAACTTTTAGTCCCGCTTATACCGGATAGTTTTTTATATGTAATAAAATAGTTCTGCTTTCCCGCGTATCCATTCACCATAACGTCATACGAATTCCCGGCTTCTTTATTAACTTCAATTTCACGTAAAAGTTGTGTATAAGCAGCAATGGCAAGCGCTTTAAAACCGTTTTCATATTTACTATCAGAAAAGTCAGCTTCGCCTACAAGCCCATACAAAACGCCTTTGATATAATCCTCAATAAGTACTTCATCCGTGTCAGGGACAACATTTGTCGGAGTAGGTATAGGTGTCATATTTTCAGGAAGATAGGTAGGTTCTTCTGTCGGTATTTGTTTATAGTCTTTAACGATAACTTTGTCATATATATACGGAGTTGCAGTCCCAACAGGAGCAGCCCCTTGCCCGCTCATATATAGAACACTGCCTTTAGGGACTATGTTGATTTTGTGATTTAAATCAGTACCCGGTTCATATCCAAACCAAGAACCATTACTTGCGATTTTTTCTGTTTTCGTGATTGGATTCATATCTAATTCATCCTGCATAAGCGATTTTGCAGTTATTTCAAAACTTATTTCTCCAGTAAAATTTTTATCTTGTTCCGTAAACTCTAAATATCCTACCCATTTATTGAAAACATGCCCATCGCCACCCGCAATAGGAACATCATTGCACCAACCCTTAAAAATCTTTTTATTTTCAGAACCATCATCATTAAAATTCTTCTTATTAACCAAGGTGTCAGGTATTGGTTTTACTTTCTTTTTTTCACCAAGTTTATTCTTAATAAAAACTTCAATCTCTTGCCAATCCCCTCCGATGTTCGTTCTTACCGCCATAGCTTTAGTAAAATATAATTCCACATACATTTCATGTTGTTCTATAGGATTATTTTTTGAAACAATTTTATCTCGAGACATATCATCCCATGCAACATCATAATAAACAGCAAAAGAATTTATTTTAGTACCATCAGTAGAATAAACAGGTTTTTTCACTCTTACCCTATTGCAAAAAGGTGGGTTAAAACGTTTTGCAGTATATCTTTTCCCTCCATTGACCATACCCCTTTTTCTGTACCACTCATAACTAGAGTCCAAGTGCTTGTTTTTCAGCTTCTTGCTGCATCTTAATCGTAAACTCATCCGGTGTCAAGTAACCCAGAGAACTGTGAATCCGTTCTGAATTGTATGAAA
>JAKQNO010000146.1 GCA_029565735.1 bacterium | reverse complement strand
CGGGCGAAGGGCTTTTTGCCGCTGTTTTTGCGGTGACATATGTTATTTTTTCCTTCAAAAAGCCGGATGTTTTTCTTTTTCTGGCGGCTGTCTTAACCGCTTCGCTTTTTGTGGTTTATAATTCGGTATGGGGAAAGAAGGAGCAATAAGATGAAGAAAATAAGCGCCTGGGACCTGTTGTGGAGCGGCCTGAAGCTTAATTTTCTTCAGGCTTCCTGGAACTTTGAAAGGCTTCAGAACGCGGGTTTTCTTTTTTCCATAAGGAATATTTTAAGGAAAATTTATGATAAAGATCCGCAGGGATTTGCAGGAGCTTTAAAAAGGCATATAGGTTTCTTTAATACACATATTTTTTTCAGCTCGGCCGCGCTTGGGGTTATTGCAAGGCTGGAAGAGACAGTATCCAATAATGACCCGCAGGCAAAGGAACGTGAAATTGAAAATACAAAGATGGGTATTATGGGGCCCCTGGCCGCAATCGGGGATTCGCTTTTCTGGTCAGGTATCAAGCCTTTTGCCCTTTTAATCGGCGTTGTTATTGTGATGCTTGGCGGCACCGCAAAGCCGGGGCTGTGGATTTGGGCGGTATTGACAGCTTTTGTGATTTATAATGTGCCAAAGGTGGCAATAAAATATTTTCTGCTGTTTAAGGCGTATTACCAGCATCAGCAGCTTTTCGGCCTTATACAGAGGATAAAGTTCCAGGACATTTTAAAGAGTATAAAAATTACGGGAATGGGAATACTTGGAATGTTTACGGCCGTATACGCCGCTACTGATGAATATTTTGTTGCTTCCCATTTTGTGGACAGCCTGCTTTTGGCCGGAGTTTTTTTTATTACCGTCTCGGCTTTAAAGAGAAAAGTATCGGTTTCAAGAATACTAATGGTGCTGATGGTTGTGTGCATCATAATAGCCTACATTTTTTAAGGGAGAATTGTTATGGAATACAGCAAAAAGGTAAAAGTAGTGAATAAACTTGGCTTTCATTTAAGGGCGGTAGCTGTCTTTGTGAAAGAGTCGGAAAAGTACAAATCGCTTATCAAAGTCAGAAACGGTGAAGTTGAAGCCGACGGTAAAAGTATTATGGGTTTAATGACGCTTATTGCCGCGCAGGGTATGGAAATTGAAATTAAAGCCGAGGGGCAGGATGCCAAAGAGGCTGTGGGTAAACTTGTAAAGATAGTGGAAAATAAATTTGGGGAGAAGGAATAATGTACAAAGGCATACCGGCTTCTCCGGGTATTGTTATCGGGCAGGCCTATGTAATTAACAAGAAAAGCGCTGAAATAGCAAAAGAGAGTATTGCGCCCGGAAAACTGGACGCGGAAATACAGCGCCTCAGAAAAGCCGTTGAAAAAACCAAGATAGATATTATGTCCATTAAAGAGAAGGTTATTTATGATATCGGGAATTCAGAAGCCGACATCTTTAACGCATACCTGATGCTTCTTGAAGACCAGATGTTTGCGGGGAAGTCGGAAACTATAATAAAGAAAGAACTGGTAAACGCCGAATACGCCCTGATGCAGGTCCTTAAGGAATACACCGAATTTTTCAATAAAATATCAGACAGCTACCTGAAAGAAAGGGGAAGGGATATTTCGGGGCTTGTTGACAAAATTGTAAAAAACCTTGCCGAATCAAAATCAAATGAAATTGACGCGCCTTCCGAAAAATACATCGTTGTGGCGCACGACCTTACCCCTGCTGATACCGCTGAAATGGATAAGGGGAAAGTGATGGGTTTTGTAACGGAAATAGGAGGGGCCACTTCCCATACGGCTATAGTTGCAAGGTCCCTTGAGATTCCGGCGGTTGTGGGCGTACGCGATATCACTGCGGCCCTGAATACGGGAGACCTTCTTATACTTGACGGTGAAAAGGGCATTGTGGCGGTGAACCCCGGCGCAAAGGTCATGAACGCGTATAAGGAAGAGCAGAAGAAATACAGCCTTAAACTGCGCATGTTAAAAAGGTTAAAAACCCTTGAAGCGGTGACCGTTGACAAACATAAAATAGAATTAAAAGCCAATATAGAATTTCCGGAGGAAATCGGCGCTGTGATAGAAAATAACGCCGACGGAGTGGGTCTTTTCAGGACGGAATTTATATACATGAACAAGATGAATCTGCCTTCCGAAGAGGAACAGTTTGAATCTTATAAAGTTGTATTGTCAAAAATGGGAGACAAACCGGTTACAATAAGGACGATGGACATTGGAGGGGATAAATTCCTTCCCTATTTTAAAATAATGCCGGAACAGAACCCGTTCCTTGGATTAAGGGCAATAAGGCTTTCTCTGGCAAATCAGAACATTTTCAGGCTGCAGTTAAGGGCCATACTCAGGGCTTCTGTTTTTGGGAAAGCCAGGATTATGTTCCCGATGGTATCTGTCGTTGAGGAAATTGAAGAGGCAAAGAGGATCCTGGAAGAGGTTAAGTTTGAGTTAAAGGGCAAAAAAGTCCCTTATGACGAGCAGATAAAAGTCGGTACAATGATAGAGGTGCCGTCGGCCGTTTTGATGTCGGCTGAAATCGCGAAACGCGTTGATTTTTTCAGCATAGGGACAAATGACCTTATACAGTACACCGCGGCGGTTGACAGGGGAAACGAAGCTGTTTCGCATTTATATGACGGGTTGAACCCCGCTGTTTTAAGAAGCATAAAAATGACAACGGAAAATGCCCATAAACAGGGAATTAAGGTTTCTGTGTGCGGGGAAATGGCCGGCCAGCCCTATCTTGCATTCATCCTTATAGGCCTTGGCGTTGACGAACTTTCGGGCAATGCGGCTTCCCTTCTTTCGGTTAAAAAGATGATAAGAAGCATAAAGTTTCAAAGCGCCCTTGAAACCGCTGATGCCGCCTTGAAAATGGAAAGGGCATCCGAGATTAAAAGTTTTCTGACTTCAAAGGTTAATCAAATATTATACGAGACCGAAAAAGGTGCTTAAATGAGGATTAAAAAAGCTGTTATACCTGTTGCGGGAATGGGCACGCGTTTTATGCCTTATACAAAAGCCGTTCCAAAAGAGATGCTCCCGATAATTGACATTCCTTCAATTCATTTCATCATTGAAGAGGCGCTAAACTCCGGAATAAAGGAAGTTTTATTTATAACTGCTCCGGGAAAAGGCAGCATAAAGGATTATTTTGACAAGAAACCGGAGCTGGAAAAATTCCTTAAGAAAAAAGCAAGCCCGGAAATATTGGAACAATTCAACAGGATTCCGACGGATTTCAAAAAAAGTTTTGTAATCCAGAAAACAGCAAGAGGGCTTGGCGATGCAATAATGCACGCAAAAGATTTTACAAAAGGAGAAAGTTTCGCCGTGTTTCTTCCGGATGACATTGTTTTTTCCGCCAAACCTGTTATGAAACAGATGATAGAAACTATGGGAAAATATAAAAAACATGTAATAGGCGTGGAGGCCGTGGCAAAGGAAATGATAAGTTCTTACGGCATCATAAAACCGGAAAAAATCGGGGATAAAGTGTATAAAATAACCGATATGGCGGAAAAGCCTTCTGTTAAGGCGGCTTTTTCCAATCTGGGAATAGTGGGCAGGTACATACTTCCGCCTTCAATTTTTGGATACATTGAAAAGACCAAACCGGGCAAGAACGGAGAGATACAGCTGACAGACGCGCTGCGGATGGTTATGGAAAATGAAGGGCTGATAGCCGATGAATTTGACGGCGACAGGTGCGACACAGGCGATAAATACGGGTATCTGCTTGCAATTATCAAATACGCGGCAGCTCAGCCCGTAATAAAGCACAGGTTAAGGAAAGATATAAAAAAAGTATTTAAATTTTAAACATACTTTTACCATATATTTGCCTATTCGGAGGTAATCATGCTGGGAGAACTTACAAAACTGCTTTCCATTGTTAATTCCAATAAAGAACCGGGGGAAATAGCTCTTGGGGTGATTTTTGGAATGTTTGCGGGATTTTTGCTGCTGGCGCCGTTTAACGCGGTTATTATCTTTGTTTTTGTGCTTTTATTAAATGTTAATACAGCGGCGTTTTTTCTGTTCATGGGAATATTTAAACTTATTACTTTTATTATTGACCCGCTTGGCGATATTATAGGAAGGGCGGTGCTGACCGCGCCTTTTTTGGAACCTCTTTTCTCGGCCATGTCAAACCTGCCTTTTATTCCTTTTACCGGGTTCAATAATACGGTAATTATGGGTGATTTCATAATCGGCCTTTTTCTGACGGCGCCGGTCTGGATTGCCTGCATGAAACTTATAAAATACTACAGGGATAATATGCGGGAAAATGTAAAGAAGTTCGGAATAATTAAAGCCTTAAAAGCCGGGAATTTTTTTGAAGGGGGGATGGAAGAATGAAACTTTTCAGGAAAAGCGGAATTATAGCTTTTATCTCTTTTGCTGTATTATCATCTGTTTTTGGTTTTTTCTTTCTTGACCCTCTGGCTAAAGCCGCGGCAATGAACTTTGGGGAAAGGATTTTTAAAGCAAAGGTTGAAATTGATAAATTTGATATTCAGGCGCTTAAAGGCAAAGTTATTCTGGAAGGTATTGCTGTGGCTGACAGGAATAATCCGATGATTAACCTCTTTGAGGCAAAAAACGCGGATTTTGACCTTATGACTTCACAGCTTCCGGGAGGAAATATAATAATAGACGCCGTATCTGTTGAGGGTATGACAACAGGCGGCGCAAGAAAAACATCAGGGCAGCTTTCCGAAGCCAGGCTTAAAGCAATTGAAAAAAAGGATGCCAAACTTGCGGCAAAAGCTGAATTCGCGCACGGGCTTGGGGTAAAAGCTTTTGAAAGGGCAAAAGAACAGGCGGGCGTTAAGCTGCCCGTGGCCGGCCTTGAAGATATTGGTGAAAAATTTAAGTCCGCGGAAAATTTGAACATAGCCGCTAAAGAAAGCCTTGAATCGTATAAGCTGATAGGTGAAACCGGCGGGAAAATCACGCAGAAAAAAGATGAATTACTGAATTCCATAAAAGCTGTTGAAATTGATAAAAAAGCGGCAGAGATGAAAAAAGCCGCGGAAAGCCTTAAAGGGATAAAAGTTGCATCTGTTGAGGACATTCCCGCGGCAAAAGCCAAACTTGATGAACTTAACAGGGTATATGCGGAACTTCAGCAGGCAAAGAAGCAGCTTGAAGGCGTAAAATTACAGGCGGA
Source organism: bacterium (assembly GCA_029565735.1). Classification (GTDB taxonomy): domain Bacteria; phylum Oederibacteriota; class PGYV01; order PGYV01; family PGYV01; genus PGYV01. The sequence continues at coordinate 12,418 of JAKQNO010000146.1, read as the reverse complement.
AAGTTTTTATGCTTTTTCTGCATCTTCCCTTAATGAGATAAACGCAGCAAAGGAAAGGGATATTAACAACGCAATGGCAATGATGAATATAAATATGTTAAACCCGTCAGAAATAGAAAAAGCGATTATTGGCCCTGTATGGTATTCAAGGATACGCAATGTGCTTGACACCGCGCGGCTTGCCAACAGGTATATACCCGCAAAAAAGAAGAAAAAATACGCACAAATCAAAAGAATGCACGGGACTGATATTATATTTTCAGGCAGACAGTATCCGAACTTCTGGATTAAAAAAATTGTATTAAACGGCGGTTCATCTGATAACGGCGGGCTGGGAATTTCAGGAATGATAAAGGATTTAACCGGTGAGCAGGACATAACAGGATTGCCAATAAGCATAAAACTAAACGGCGTCAGGGGTAATCAAAGAGTCACTGTGGACGGCGTAATTGACCACAGAGATGCCGTTAAGGATACAATTACGGCTGTCCTTTCCGGTATTCCGGCCAAATACACCGCGGGATTAGGAAACGTAAGTATGGCATCTGATGAAATGCGCTCAAAGGTGGAACTTGTCAACACTGATGATTTTATTTCCATAAAAGGAGGCGCTGAAATAGGCCGCCCGGTTTTTTCCGCGGGGAACACATCGGACCTTACCTATCAGGCCTTAAGTTCAATTGACGGAATTGCGGTTGATTTTACCCTGAAAAACGGGGCTGACGGCGCCAACATAGAGATAAATTCCGACATAAAAGACAGGCTCTCAAAAGCCGCGGCAAAGCTGTACGGGAAAAAAGCCGAAGAACTTAAAGCCCGGCTTGGCGCCCGGGTGGAAGAAACGGTAAAATCAGAGAAGGATAAACTTTTAAAGCAGGCGCAGGGCAATAAAGATGAACTTGCAAAGGTTACCGGCAGTTATGCGTCGTCTCTGAAAGGTACTGAAGCAGAAATTGAAAAAGTTAAGGCGGAAATAAATAATAAAATATCAGCCCTGCAGAAAAAAGGGACTGAAAACTTATTAAAAGGAATTTTTAAGTAAATTTCATTTGTTCATCTGAACAATATATTTATCGGCAAAAAAAATGGACAATTAACAATCGGCTTTGTATAATAATATGTCTTGAAAGCGCGGAGCCTTGTGCGGTTTTTGCATAAAGTATTATAAAGCCGCGTAAGGCGTAAAAAAAAACAATCACGAAAAGGTCGTATATATGTCTTCAGCTTATATTATTAAAATTGACAGTGAAGAAACCAAGAAAATCCTGAATGAAAACCTTCCGGCTTTAAAGGATGACCCTTCTTCGGAACTTATATCGTTTAACCGCGTGGAGCTTGCCGGCAAAGGGAATGATTTTAAAGTTGAAGTGACGCTTGATATTAAAGAGGGTGTTACGGCAGTATATCTTTGCGCGCTTAAAGGCGTCATTGAAAATAATGCGAAAATACCCGTGTCGTTTATTCTGAATTTTGAGGACGGCACAGCGTCTGACAGCCAGATAAAACAGTTATGGGGATTCTTTGCCGAAAGGGTTGATGACGCGCGAACATGGCTTTTAAGCACAAAACCGTCTTTTCCGGGAAACGGCATGGCGCTTACCTGTGAAAATGAATTTATAGCGGGCAAGCTTTCTGATTTCAGGATTCAGGCTTCCATCAGAAAGGGTATAAGGGAATTTTTCGGGCGCGATATTGAAATTACATCGGTTAAAGCAGGGGAACAGCCCGCTGAACAGCATCCGGCAGAAACGGAAACCGCTTCAATAAAAATAACCGGCAAGCGGGAGAAAGACAGCAAAGTGCTTGTAAAAGATGAAATAAAGGGAGCTGTTAAGCCGATTAATACAATATCGGAAGCGGGCAAATATATCCTGGAAGGCAGGGTGTTTTTTGACCAGGATGCGGAAGCAATAAGCGAGCTGAAAAACAAAAAAGGCACGTATATTGCAAAGTTTTACATTACCGATGACACGGATACTTTAAAGTGTATCACCTTTCTTGATGAAAATGACGGGTTAAGGGATGCGCTTTCCGCGCTTTCATACGTAAGGCTTTCCGCGGAAGTTTCATATGATGACCGCGACGGCGAATTGTCCGCGAAAGTAAAAAGGATAAACAGGATTAAAGCGCCGGAAAGGCATGATAACGCTCCGGAGAAAAGGGTGGAACTTCACGCGCACACCAAATTAAGCGCTATGGATTCATTAATGGCGCTGGATGATTATATAAAAACAGCAGCTGAATGGGGGCATACAGCCCTGGCGATAACGGACCACGGGGTTGTACATTCTTTTCCGGATGCTTATAACAGGCTTGTGGGTTATTATGAAAAAAAGCATAAAGACCTTTTTCCCAAAGGCAGGCCAAGAAGGGAAGCGTATCTTGAAGCAATTGAAAAAAGAGGCGCGGCAAAACTTATTTTTGGAATGGAAGGGTATCTTGTTGACGACAGGGACGCCAGGGACGAAAACCATGACAAGCCATGGCATATAATAATTCTTGCCAGAAACCTGACAGGGCTGAAAAACCTTTATAAAATAGTATCGGCTTCGCACCTTGAATACTTTTATAAGAAGCCAAGAATACCGCGCTCGCTGCTTAATAAACACAGGGAGGGCCTTATTCTGGGAACGGCGTGTTATCTGGGAGAGTTGTACCAGGCGATTCTTGAACAAAAGCAGGAAAAGGTGATAGAAGAGATAGCCGCGCGTTATGATTATTTTGAAATTCAGCCGGATACCAACAATATGTTCCTTTTAAAAAACGGGACGCTTGCATCCATAGAAGACCTGCACAGGATAAATAAAAGGATAGTGGAGCTTGGGAAAAAAATGTATAAGCCTGTGGCGGCCACTTGCGATGTCCACTTTTTAAATAAGAAAGACCGCACATACCGTGAATTTCTGATGCTGGCAATGGGTTTTGAAGAGGCGGACGCGGAACTTTATTTAAGGACCACCGATGAAATGCTTGAGGAATTTGCATACCTTGGCCCTGAACTTGCCAGGGAGGTTGTAATAACCGCGCCGCATAAAATAGCCGCGCTTATAGAGCCTGCTTTGGAACCCGTACCTTCAAAAATTCACCCGCCTTCTCTGCCTGACGCGGACAATAAAATACGCGAAGCTACATGGAAACGCGCGGATGAACTGTACGGCGATAAAATACTGCCTGAAGTGAAAGAAAGGATAGAAAGGGAATTAAAATCAATAATCGGGAATAATTACGCGGTCCTTTACCTTATTGCAAAAGTGATGGTGGAACGCAGCAATCAGGACGGATATATTGTAGGTTCAAGGGGTTCGGTCGGGTCGTCAATAGTGGCGTTTTTATGCGGGATATCAGAGGTAAATCCGCTGCAGGCTCATTACCTTTGCCCGGAGTGCAGGCACATGGAATTCATAGATACGGAGCTTGCCGGAGTGGACATGGACCCTAAAAAATGCCCGCAGTGCAAGGTTGAAATGGCGCGTGACGGATTTAACATACCTTTTGAAACTTTCATGGGTTTTAAAGGCGATAAAGTCCCTGATATAGACCTTAACTTTTCCGGAGAGTATCAGGAAAAGATACATAATTTTCTTATAAATATGTTCGGAAAAGAAAAGGTATTTAAAGCGGGCACAATTAATACGCTGCAGCAGAATGCCATTAAAAAGGATTTCATGAATAAGTATATAGAAAAAACAGGGTCAAACCTTAAAAACGCCGAAAAAATGAGGCTTGCCATGGGATGCGCTGACGTAAAACGCGGAACCGGCCAGCATCCGGGCGGGCTTATGCTTGTGCCCGATGACAAGGAAATATTTGATTTTACACCCGTGCAGTACGCCCCTGACAAAGAGTCAATAACCACCCATTTTGATTATCATTTCATCCATGATACGCTTGTAAAGATAGACGCGCTTGGCCACGAATTACCGACAAGTTTAAAGCATATCTGCGAGGCGCTGAACCTGAAGGTAACCGACATCCCGATTGATGACAAAAAAACAATGCAGATTTTCAGCAGCTTAAAACCGTTAAACGTAAATCCGGAAAATTATGACAGCCAGATAGGCACGCTTGGCGTGCCGGAATTCGGGACCGGGTTTTTAAGGCAGATGTTAAATGATACCAAGCCAAAGACTTTTTCAGAACTTGTTTACATATCCGGGCTTTCGCACGGCACAAGTGTATGGCTTGGAAACGCGCAGGAGCTTATTAACAAAAAGACCGCGACTTTGAAGGAAGTAATTTCCACCAGGGATGACATTATGGAATACCTTATAAGAAAAGGGCTTGAAAAAGGGCTTGCGTTTTCCATAATGGAAAGTGTAAGAAGGGGCAGGGGGCTTACCCCGGAATTTGAAAAAGCCATGAAAGAAAATAAAGTCCCTGACTGGTATATTGAATCATGCAAGAAAATTAAATATATGTTCCCCAAAGCGCACGCTGTCGCTTATACGATAATGTCTTTCAGGATAGCGTATATAAAAATTCATCACCCGGAACATTTTTACGCTGATTACCTTAACAGGGACATAGGCGGTTTTGAATATGAATTTATGGCAATGGATATGGACGCGATTAAAAAAAGGCTGCGTGAATCAAAGTTTATAAAGGAACCGGATAAGAAGGAAAAGGACAGGTTAAGGGTGCTTGAAGTGCTGTTTGAAATGAAAGAACGCGGATTCGGGTTTTCAAAAGTGGACCTTTATCAGTCACATGCCACAAGATTTACGGTAAAAGACGGAAAAATACTTCCGCCCCTGACTGCCGTGCCGGGGCTTGGCGAAAAAGTTGCCGTAAGTATTTTCATTGAAAGGCAGAAATCAGATTTTTCCTCGGTTGAGGACCTTGTTAAAAGGACAAAAGTGAATAAAAATGTGGTAGAATTCATGAGGCTGAACAAAATAGCAGGCAGCCTGCCGGATTCGGACCAGGCGGTACTTTTTTAAACAGAGGTAATGATGACCCGGATTAAAAGTGTTTATGTCAATGTTTTTTTGTTTTTGTCGGTTGCGCTGATTTCAATACATCCCGTATTCTTCCCTTCAAAATTAGGCCTTACCACGGTTTTTCTTTATATAATAACGCTGGCGCTTTTCCAGTATTACGGCGAAGAAGGCGTTTCTGATAAAAAAGCATCGCGCCGTCTTGTTTTATTCGTATCAGGAACGGCGGTTATATCCGCGGCACAGTATATTTTTTCTTTTTTTGTGCAGTCAGCGGCAGGGGCGGCTTCCGTTATTATGGCGGCCGGCGGTGTTCTTATATTTATATCAGCGGGTCAAGATAACCGCGGGGAAGCGCCTAAAGAACAGAAAATAAAGCCCTTTTATGAATATATTTTTTTAATATTGATAACGGCTGCCGCTTTTTTCTTAAGGATATACAAGATAGAAGAGATTCCCCTTGGGGTATGGTTTGATGAGGCGCAGAACGGAAATGAAGTGATAAGGCTGCTTGCGGGCGGAAGGTTTGAAATTTTTATCCCAAGGCTGACTCAGATGCCGGCAATGTTTACATGGCTTGCGTCCGCATTTGTAAAAGTCTCCGGCGCGGATATTGTTTCGCTTAAGATGGTATCAATAACTCTTGGCACCTTGTGCGTGCCTGCTTTTTATTTTCTGGCGCGGCGCGTTTTTGGAAGCGCGCGTTACGCGGCGGCCGCAGCCGCAATGCTGGCTTTTTCCAGGTGGCATATTACATTTTCCAGGGTGGCCTTTCTTGGGATGCAGGCCATTTTCATAGAAATAATATTCTTCTATTTTTACCTTAAAATGCTGGAAGACAACAAATGGTATTTCGCGGCGCTTGCGGGTTTTTTGGGGGGGCTTGGCCTGTATTCGTTTTCTTCCTTTAATATGGTCCCTGTAATTGCCGCCGCCCATCTTTTTATCCTGTTTTTAATGAATAAGAAAGAGTTTCTGAAAAAGCACCTGAAAAAAGCGGTAATCGCAGGGGCTGTCGGTCTTGTCACCGCCGCGCCGCTTGTAACTTACGCGCTTAATAACTGGCAGGACTATACAAGGCGCTTTAAAGACGTAAATATCACGCAGGAAATAAAGGAAAAGCAGAGTATAAAGCCTCTGTTTTTAAGCCTGAAGCTGCACATGCGTATGTTTAATTTTGAAGGCGATTATAACGGCAGGCACAACCTTTATAAGGCTCCGCTTGTTGATAATATTACAGGGGTGCTGCTTGCCGGCGGAATTTTTACCGCGTTAGCAGCGGCGGGCGCTAATTCGCTGTGGCTGCTTTGGTTTTTTCTGATGCTTCTTCCGGGAATGATGACCATCACCATAGAGGCGCCTCAGGCATACAGGGTTTCTTCGGTTATACCCGCCCTTTATATGCTTGTGCTTGTGTTTTTCAGAAAAATGGAATCCGCGCTGTTTATGCTTGGGAAAAAAACAGCAAGGTTTAACATCCTGTTGGCTGTGATAACAGCTGCTGTATGTGTTATCAATTTCCACCAGTATTTTGTGATTTACCCTTCGCAAAAATCGGCTTACATGGATTATTCGCCGGAAGCAAACGGGATAAGCAGGCTTGTAAATAGTAATTCATCCGACTGGTATTTTTTTGTATCAGAGGCGAAAAACATGTACGGATTTTACAGTTTTGAACAGAAAGTGATACTTTCCTTTACGACGCACAAAAAATCCAAATTTTCATATGTTCAGGACAAAAATATTATTTATCCGTCTTATATTAACGGCAAAAAAGGAATTGCGGTTGTGGCAAGGCCCAGCGACGGCGATATAATAAAAGCGGTTCAGGCGCAGTTCCCCGGCATAAAACCGGAAACAGAAGAAAATCTGCATACAGGAGAAGAAATATTCAGGTGTTATTATATACCGTCTGAAGAAATCCGGAAGATACAGGGCGGATTTTTCGAAATTTCACATGTGGAAAATACAAATGAATAAAAAGGCGCTGATGCCGGCTTTTCTGTTATTTTTTACAATTGCGGTTTCGGCTTCGGCAGAGGAACATATTTTCAGCTTTTATCTTTTAATTGAAGGCAAAAGCGCAAAGCAGGCGCAGCTTCCTGATTACGGCGCGCGTTCATTAAAAGCTTTTCCTCTTAGGGTTAAAGAGTTTACTTTTTCTTCGCCGTATTACGCGTATGAAGGCGTTTCTTTTATTAAGCAGGCCGGGGAAGAAGTGCTTGCGTCTTTGCCGGAAAAAAGGCGGTCCAATGCCGTATATGTTGCGGCAGCTGTTTATTCATATATAACATCAACGGTACAGGACGCGCCCGCAAATTATTTAATTACGGATAATTTTCATAAAACTTATAAGACGGGCCTTTATGCTTTAAAAGATAAAAGCGGAAACCTGCCAGAAAAATGCAGGGCGGCCGTCGCGCTTTTAAGAAGTTTTACAATACCGGCAAGGATAGTTTATTTTGAAGGGCGCTATGCCGTGGAATATTATTTAAAGCCGCTGAAAGGGGACAGCGTCTGGGCTGTAATGGATTTTACAGAGGACAGCCCTGAAGAGCATACGCGGCCGGTGGAATGGCAGCCTGTTACGGCAGGAGAACTCCTTAATGAAGAACTGAACTCGGGCGAAGCTCTGCTTAAAACAAAAGAAATAACCGAAATGTATTTTATAGATAAAGCCGAAGCTGTGGATTTTTTTACAAAGATAAAAGAAGGCGCTGCGGTGCCGGCAAATAATGAAATGCCCAAGGGAAAGTTTCACCTGATCAGGAAGACGGATTATTCAATACAGACAGGGGTATCGGTAACTTCACAGGCGCCGTGTGAAATAGAATTCACTATGCCTTTTAACGACAGGGATACTTTTAATCCCGGAGCCCCTTATTTCAGGACGTATGACTTTTTTGTGAACCCGGGCGGCAGCGCCCTGAAAATATATTATAAAAGGGCGCATACCAGGGTAAATCCGCCGATGGACGGCAGGGTGTATTCGCTGCCGGTAAAATTTTGGACTGAACCCGCACAGGCGTTCTGATATTTGTCTTGAAAACACTCTGTATTTGGTTTATAGTGTAAAAAATGAATAAAATTATGGAGGGAAAAATGAAAAAAGTCCTCTTTTTGATTTTGGCTGCGGTAACAGCGTTTGTTCTAAGCGGATGTGGTCAGGACGTAAATGTGACTGTATATAATCATTCCGGGGTTGTGCCTTCCGGGGATCAGTACATAGGAATAACAGTTGAAGCGGACGGAAGCGACTCTCTTTCTTTTTTTCCGACGGAAAATTCGCTATCTGACGGCGAAATAACCGAAGGCAGCAGCAGGGTTTTAAAGGTTAAAGAAGGAAAAACCGTATCGGTAAACGCGTGGGGTCAGTATTTCGTGACAGGCGCAGACGACAGCCTTTCCCTTGAAACGTTTGAGGTGGGACCGCAGACAGCGGTTGTTTACGGCGGTTTTCCAAGCGCGCCTGACTGGTATGCGGCTGTGTTTATGAATGAAATAACAATATATAAAAAGTAAGTGTTATATGGAAAAAAAGTTTGTCAGTTTTTTTAATCTTCTTTCGGTGCTTGTCAGGAAAGGCATTTCCCCAAAAGCGGTCGGTAAAAATTCCAAAGGGCAGACCACCAAGTTTTTTGATGTTTATTGCGAAAAGCGGATTATTAATTTCTTAAGGCAAAATATAAAATATAAAGCCACTGTAATATCCGAAGAAATAGCAGAACCGTTTATAATAAACCCGGCATCCCACACCCCCATGCATTACATAATAATAGATCCGGTTGACGGGTCTGATAACTATATGAATTCCGTAGGTTTTGTCTGCGTGGGAATAGCCGTTTTTGACAGCGATTACGAACCGGTTCTGTCCTTTGCGGGTAATTATTTCACGGGAGATTATTTCTACGCCGACAGCAAAAAAGCGGTAATAAACGGAAAGCCGGTTAAAGGGAGAATAGCAGGCAAGCCGGTCAGAAATTCGGCGCTTCTGGTAATGTCAAACAACACTTTTAAAAACGGGCAGGCGCTTTTAAAATTCGCGGACAGCTTTGAAAGTATACGTTCGCTTGGCGCGACAGTGGGCGAAATACTGCAGGTGTTGATGGGCAACTATGGCGTGTTTGTTGATGTGCGCGGAAAACTTTCGCTTGAAAATTTCGCGCCGTATTTTATAGCGCAGAAACACGGCTTTCTTATAATAACAGATCCTGAAGGCCGACCGCTGAAACTGAAAGGGCTTGAACTGGTAACCGGATATGACCTGGTGGCGGCAGTGGATCCCGGTTTTCACCGCAAAGTAATAAAGGGGCTGAAACCTGTAATCTGATACAAAGAAATATTCAAATCAGCGGTTTCTATCGGCGTTTAAACAGGCCGTGAAAAGAAATTTTATCCGAACCAAAAAAGAAAATACAGGCTGTCATTCCAAGCATTACCAAATCCCTGATTATCGCGAATATTCCAACTTTATCCGGAAGGCCTATCATAAGGTCAAAACAACCGCAGTCCATGTCAAAACCGCGCAGCCATGCCTGCGTAATTGCAATGGTGTATACCCCCAGCAGCCCGCTTAAAATAAGGGCGGCGCTTTTTGAATAAACGTCAATAAGAAGAAAAATGCCGCATATAAGCTGAAGCCATGGAATTACCACAGCCATGGGATAAAGGAATATTTCGGGAAGCATTTTATATGAACCTATTGCTTTGGAGAATTCTTCGGGTTCAAATACTTTGGTAACGCTTGAAAGGATAAAAACAAGCCCTATAAGTATCTTGAACGCGGTAAGCAAAGCCCTGTTGGAAAAAAAGTTTAAAAGCACATCCTGCGCTTTGAACTGTTTTTCCGGCTGTTTTTTTACAGCGCTTTTTTGTACTCGGGATAATTTGCTTCTGACCATGAATTCCACCCCCCAAAGAATATAACGACATTTTTATAGCCGGCATCATAAAGTGAATACGCTGTTTTATCCGAAAGATGGCATCCGACGCCGTGGCAATATACAATAAGTACTTTTCCTTTCTGGCTGAGCGCGGCTTTGTTTTTTTCTATATCCTGTACTGCGGTTCCTACGGGTATGGAAATCGCGCCTTTAATATGGGCCTGTTCGTATTCGCCTGTAACCCTTGCGTCAATGAAAAGGGCCCTGCCGTTATCATAAAGGTACTTTGCCTCATCAAGGCCTATCTTCATAATTTCTGTTTTTGAAGCCGGAATTTTGTAAAGGTAGCTGAAATCAGCTTTGGCTGAAGGCATTGTGTTCTGCACTCCGGCAGTTGTAACTGACGCGGATGCCGGTTCCACGGTAAGCTGAAAGGTCTGATTTGTCGCGGGGTCATTAATGGTAATGCTTCCTTCGGCAGTGGAAGAGACAGCCGGCTTGGATGAAAGGCTTTTACCGCGGACTAAAGTGGCTATTATGCCGGCCGCGACTGCCACAGCAACAATTACAGCTGCCGTGATTAAGCTTTTATTTATCCGGAAACCGGTTTTTGCCGCGGGCTCAGGAGCTGCCGCTGCCGTTGTTTTTTTAACACTGCGTGCTTTTGCTTTAGCCATGTTAATCACCTCGTATAAAAATGAATGCAGTTTGTAAACCTTAAACCTATTAGTATAATTAAATAACATTGAAGGGCAAATGTCAATAGCATTCGCTTATTTTGTACGCGCGTCATTTTGTACTAATTATATTTTGTTATTATCATAATTTCTGACAAAAGATATAACTTAATCGATTAATCAAAAAGGTATACTTGACAAAATATCTATAGATTGATATACTAAAATCGTTAACTGGAAATCTACATTATTTAAGGGAAAGGGTCAAAATCATGAAAGAAAAACTTATTGGTATAGGCGCGGGAGCCAAATTAAGCAGGCTGTCGGAGCGTACGTTAAGGTATTGGGAGAGCCTGGGATTAATTAAACCTGTCAGGCTGCCTTCCGGGCACAGGAAATTCAGCAAGCCAATGATTAAAAAGATAATTGCGATAAAGGAAATACTTGAAAAGTATAACCTTAGGATAAATGACCTTATAACATCATCTAAATTCCTTCAGGATGAGCTGTTAAAAGAAAAGGTTGATTCGCCTGACGTTTTTGACCTTAATATAGCGCTTGATTCTCAGATATATGAAAGGGCAAAGAAAGCCGGTAAGCTTCACCCTTTATCCGGGCTTCCGGATGCTTTATATATAAGGCAGGAAATTGAAAGAAGGCTGGATGAAGATTATAAGATAGCGGTCTGTTACGTGGACATGAAGGATTTTAAGTATTACAATAAAAGATACGGTTATGAAAAGGGAGACGCGGTCATTAAGTTTCTGGCCAGCCTGATTCATGACGTTGTCAAGGAAAACGGGGACAAGGAAGATATTGCCGGGCATATAGGCGGGGATAATTTTGTAATAATCACTTCGCACGAAAAATACAACAAAGTCTGCACCGAACTTATCAAATCCTTTGACCTTCTGATTGAACAGCACTATGAAAAAGAAGACAGGGAAAAAGGCTACATTGTCAATTACACCAGGCGCGGAGAGGAAATAAGGACAGCGGTTATGATACTTTCCGTTTCTGTGGTCTGGAACATCAGAAGAAAACTTACGCATTACGCGGAAGTTTCCGATATAGCGCAGGAGCTTAAATCATACGCTCAGAAATTCCCAAAAAGCGAATTTGTGGTTGACAGAAGAAGCGACTAAGGCTGAGCCGGGGTTGGAATTTTCTCCAGCACGGAAATAATTCCGTTAATATCCGACCTTGAAGGGTCAATTTCCTTTATTTTTTTGAAAGCGCCCAGCGCCTCTGAATACCTTCCTGATTTGTAATACGCGACCCCAAGGTTATGCCAGGAAGAAACATACAAAGGGTCCAAGCCAAGGCTTTCCAGGTAATATGCCTCTGCCATCTTAAGATCGCCAAGATTAAAACTTGCGTTTCCCATGTTATAGATAAATTCGCAGTTTTGCGGCTGCAGCCGGTGCGCCAGCGTGAAGTATTCAAGGGCAAGGTTGTTATAGCCGCTGTCTTCAAAAAAGACACCGGCTGAATTTGCCGAGGTCCCTAAATCCTGCAGATAAAGCGATTCGTTTGGCTGGGTAAATTTACCCGGATATGTTCCCAGCATATTCCTGTAGTAATAATACTTCCACATATTGCGCACAGAGACGGTATACTGTTCGCTTACAACGGCGTAATCGGAAGGCAGAACGCGCCATGCCATGCCTTTGGGCATAATCTTAAAGCCCCCGTTCAAGGCGTTATCTTCGGGTTTGTTATATGAAAAATAAATATTTCTGGAAGAGATATTCATTTTAATAAGCGCGTTGATAATGTAGCCGGTTGATTCCGTGCCTATCTTTTTTTCTTTTATCACCGGCACTTTTACCGACGGGTCCTGTTTTGTAATGGAATCCCTTACCCACTGCATAGGCAGCACGGCAGAGCCTATTATCACGATATCGGGGCGTATTTTTTT
>JAKQNO010000131.1 GCA_029565735.1 bacterium | reverse complement strand
AAAAAAGATCAGGAAGGCGAGTTCAGGGCGTTATGGGGCGATTCGTATTCGGCGTCCGGCAAGTTTATTTCCGGCGAGAAGCCGTTTATTGACATGTTGATAAAACTTAAAGACGCGGACCTGTATCCTGTTTACCGTCTGGCCGGTATTAAAAGAAACGGCCTGCCTGCCGGAGCGCTTATCAGGGGGGATATTAAAGTATCAGGCGAAGCGCAGAAAGCTTCCGTTAACGCTGAAATAAGCCAGGATACGGGGCTGGTAAAGGTAAACGGAAATATGTCGTTTGCCGTAAAAGGCAACACCATAAAACCCAAAGAGTTGTCCGCGGATTATCAGATAGTGAATATGGCTGTTGATAAGGCCGGAAAAATAGCGGATGAAAAATTTGAAGGCACGGGAAGGCTTAACGGAAGCGGTAAATTAAGCGGGGAATGGAAGAGGGTTGAAGCTTCCGGCAGCCTGCTGGCTGTTGAAGGCAGGCTTGCGGGCATGGATTATAACGACCTTGAGGTCAATTATAAATATAAAGACAGGAAATTATTGCTTGAAAAAGCGCTGCTGTATTACAAAAAGACATCCCTGGACCTGGCGGGCAGCACCCTGGATTTCCGGGAGAACAAAGACATATACGCGGACCTTAAGATGCAGGCCCTTGATTATAAATTTCAGGGCAACAGGCTTAACGGATACCTTGGAATAGCCGGAAGGGTTGTAACCGGCGAAAATCCGCTTTTTGACGGTTCGTTTTCAGGCGACGGCTTTAAATTCAAGAACCATACTTTTAAACCTTTTGTAATTAAAGCAAATTATACAAAAGACGGCCTTGCGCTGCAGACAAGCAAAGGCGCGTATCAATTAAAGGGCGACATAGGTTTTGAAAAAGATTTTACCGATATAAGAAAGCTTGAAGCGTTTAATTCCGACGGCGTAAAAGTACTGGAAGCGTCCGGAAAAATAATGGCGGACAGCGGGGATTCAACGGTTGATATCACATGCCAGGAACTTGACCCGCAGATGGTGGACGGAATTATAGGGCTTGGTTTTTCCTGGAAAGGCACTTTGGGCGGCAATGTAAAAATTACCGGCAACGGCAAGGAAGGCGTAGGGGTAACCATTCAGGCGGTGATTAAAAACGGAAGTTTCGCGGGAATTGAATTTGATGTTATGTCAGGACTTCTGTTTTTAAAGAATGACTGGCTTGACCTGTCGCCTGCAGGGCCTATCACCCTTTTAAAGGAAGAAAAATATGAATTTGTGCTCTCGGGTAAAATACCGGTGCCGATGTCCGAAGAATCAGCGGAAAAAATGCGCGGCGAGCAGATGGACCTTAAAGCCGGAATTAAGGACGGCGACCTTTCAATTCTAAAATTCCTTGGGTTCATTGATGACGCGTCAGGCGTGACAAACCTTACGGCGCGCATAACAGGAACCAAAGAGTACCCTTCGGTTACCGGAAAAATTGATGTGACAGACGGGGATATAAAGCTTAAGTACCTTTTTAAGGAGTTAAAACACGTTTACGCGAACATCCTTATCAGGGACAATGTTATAGATATTTACGACCTTAAGGGCGATACGGAGCGCGGCACAATTAAGATTCAGAACCTGGATGAAAAAAAGGGCGGCCTTATGAAATTTGTGCGGCCTGATGAAGTGAACTGGCGCATCACCAATTTAGGGGACAGGGTAAGGTTCACAGACACCGCGTATATGGAGTTTTTGCGCGGCGACGCGGATATTGACCTTGCAATGACCGGAAAACTTGAAGCCCCTTTTATAAAAGGCACAATAAAAGCTTCTGATTTCACATATCTTTACCCCATAAAAACCAAGACCAAGGCCGGCGAGGATACGTCAATTAAAGATGAGGATAATTTCGCGAAAAAAATAACCTGGGATGTGCAGTTAACCGGCGGCGATAACGTAAGGTTCTACAGCAATTATCTTAACAACTATGCGGATGTTTATATTAAATTCGGAGCCGCCCCGCTGCTTCTTCAGGACAAGGGAAATAATATGAAACTTACCGGAAATTTAAGGGTAATAAAAGGCGTTTATAAATACATGAATACTGATTTTATTGTGGATGACCTCCGCGAATCAAAAGTGGTATTTGACGGCTCCACAAAACCCGTGCTTGATGTTTTTGCCGCGGCAAAATTCAGAAGGATGGAAGTATATAAGGCAAACGGGCAGACGGAAACAATGGACCTTACGGTAAATCTGCATGCTTACGGGAAGGTGGGGGACATTAAGATAGAACTGACATCTGACCCCGTGCTTCCGGAAATAGGCAATGATTACAACAGGCTTCTGTACATTGTAACAGTCGGCAGGGATATGGGAGACACCACCAATCTAAAGCCCGAAGACTTTACAAAAATGGCGGATGCTATTGCCAGTTTCTGGATAAAAAAAGGGGCGGAACAGATACAGTCGTTTACGCCGTTTGATGTGTTAAACATTAAAGCAAATATTTCCAACATTGTCGGGCAGAGAGCTGACGAACCTGAAGCCGTGACCAAGACCGCGGCTGAAAAAAAGACTTTAGCAGAGGTTGAAATTGGGCAGTATATAACAGACAAATTTTACCTTGGATATACAGGAAAGCTTGTTGATACAACCGGAATTATACAGGAAGCGCAGTCAGGGCTGGACTTTGAACATACCCTTGGAATGGAATACACGCTGGATGACATAAATAAACTTATATTCCATAAGTCGTTCGGAAACCCATATCTGGGCGGCGATGAGATGTATCTTGGCTACGAATTAAGGTGGCAGTTTGACAGCTGGGGCGCAAAACCAAGGCCCGCACCGACGCCGGCGAAATAATGAGGGACAGAGGGACGGATGGTCGGAGGGACGGATGAAAGGGCTGAAGGCCGGAGGCGCGGTTTAGGTGTGGTTGGAGCGAGCCTGCGAAGCGGAAATCCCGGCAATGAAGCGAGCTTGCGAGCGAAAGAAGCAGGGACAGTTGAAATAAGAACTATTAAGCTATAAGCAATTAAGCAGAAGCGAAGGATATAAAGGCGGTTTGGAAGGTTTTGCCGAACATCCGTGCATCCGTCCCTCTGTCCCTCGTGTTTATTATATAAATTCTTTAGGAGGTCATCATGAAAGAGCGTTTGATGTTAATAGCTGGCGGGGTTGATAAAAAAGGGGTGGTATACGCGCTTACATCCATCCTTAAAAAATTCAATTTCAACATTGAAGACTCATCTATGCTTATGTTAAGAAAGACCTTTTCAATGATAATGCTTTTATCAAGCGATAAAAAATACGATAAAAGCAGATTCTCCGGCGAGATTTCATCTTTTATGGATAAATTTGGAATGACAGTTGATATAAGGACAATTTCGGAAAAAGAGATGAACGAAAGCGCGGATAAAGGGCGCGTGTATTCCATATCCATAAGCGGCGCTGACAAGCCCGGTATAGTAAACGGCATCACTGAAGTGATTTTTAAAAACAACGGCAATATAGTTGACCTTGAAACAAAAAGCTCCGAGCGGGTAAAACCGCACGCTTATTATATGTTTATGGAAGTATGTGTAAGTAATGACAAAGCCGGGAAAAAACTTGAATCCGCGCTTAAGCTTAAAGCAAAGAAACTGGGCGTGCATGTGACAATGGAAAAGGTGGAAGAAGCGGTCCTATGAAAATTTATCAGTTTCCCGACCCGTTATTAAGGGAAAAATCGCTTTTTATAAAAGAGATTGATGGCAGCACAGCCGCATTTATGGAACGGCTTAAAGACAGGATGTATGTCAATAAAGGGTGCGTGGGCGTGGCCGCGCCGCAGGTGGGCGAGCTTAAAAGGATAGTTGTGGTTGACGCCACAGGCCATAAAAAAGTTCCTGTTTCCCACGGCCTGCTTTTAATGGCAAATCCGCAGATACTTGCCGTGTCCGGCAGCACTATTAACAGGGAAGGGTGTTTAAGCGTGCCGGATTATACGGGAAACGTGGAACGCGGGGATTATGTTAAGGTCAAATACATGGACAAAAACGGGGAAGAAAAAATAATGGAAGCTGACGGCTTTGAAGCTGTAATTCTTCAGCATGAAATTGACCATCTGGATGGCGTGCTTTTTATTGACAGGGTAAAAAATACCAAACGCGACCTGTTTCCAAGGAAGAACTATTAAATGAAAAGCAAAAAGAGTTTATACCTGCTGACACTTTCAATGGAACTTTCCCTGCCGATAATCGCGTGGCTGGTTATATTTATTGTTGAAAAGAAAAAATGGTTTGAAATAATCAGCATTTCTCCCGTCTATCTGCAGCTTTTAACAGGCGCGGGCGTCGGGATTATACTTGCGTTTGGGCTTAATTATCTTGTGCGGATTAATTACTTTAAACCTGTTCAGGAGCTTCTTGGGTCATTATTTAAGATGTTTGATATTAACCTTGTTGATATGGTTATAATCGCGCTGCTTGCGGGATTCTGCGAGGAAATCCTGTTCAGGGTTGTACTGCAGCAGTACTGGGGGATATGGATTACCTCTTTTGTTTTTATACTGATACACGGCTATTTTAACCCTAAAAGTTTAAGCATATCCGTATTCGGCGTTATTATGTTTTTATTAAGCGCGGTAATAGGGTATTTATACCAATATATGGGCTTCTGGGCGGCGGTTTCAATGCACGCGGTATATGATGTGCTGGCGTTATACCTGTTCAAAAAGCATATATTTATGGGCATAAAATCTGTTGACAACATCTAAACCATAGGATAATATATAAAATCTATTGAGCTTACAAACGGCAAGTTCCCTGGTAGCTCAGTCGGTAGAGCATGTGGCTGTACACGCGGCGCGTAAGCGCCGAAATTAGCAGCCCTCATCGGAAACGTTGAGGTGAAAAGCGGGTAAATTCAGGGAAACCCTTGAAAAAGGGCAATCCTGAGCCAAGCCTTGAACTGAAAAGTTCATTGAAGGTGCAGAGACTAGACACCCGCCGCCTAAAGCAGAAATGCCATGGTGATGGTATAGTCCGACTCTCCAAGTAATTGGAGTCAGATCGTAACCACAGTGTCGCAGGTTCGAGTCCTGCCCGGGGAGCCATAAAATACAAAAGCCCAGCATAAAGCTGGGCTTTTGTATTTTATAGGGGTTTTCCGGACAGGACTCGAAACGAATGAGCGCCGAGCGATTAGCGAGGAAAAGACGCTTAAATCCCGAAGGGATTATATGAGCGGCGTCAGCGAGTGAGGAGAGATTACGCAGGCCGCATCCAGCGGCCGTAGTAATCGAGTCCTGCCTGGGGAGCCATAAAAAACAAAAGGCCAGCGAAAGCTGGCCTTTTGTTTTTTTGAGAAGTCGACAATCGATAATTGAGAAATAATACAAAGTCGACTTCGGTCGATTCTCGATTTTCGATTTTCGAGTCCTGCCAGTATTTTTCTGGGCTTTTGTATTTTTTATACCCCGGTCGCCATATCGCACTGTTTGACCTTGATTTATGGGAGTGGAATGATAAAATTATAATGACGAATTTATTTTGTGGAGGCTGTTGTGCAAAACGAAAGAAAAGAGACTGCCGATTTAATAATAAAGCAATCATTTATAAAAAGCATTTTTTTACCATTTGTTTTATTTTTTCTTCTTCTATCAAATATAAACGTATTCGTTCTATTGTTTTTAAAAAATGTGAACTTAAATATTATGTTTGTAATTAATTGTATTTGTCTTATAGCTATTACTGTTTTTGTTAGTTTAATTGTTATTTATATTATTAATCGATACTATTTTAAGTGGATATTTAAAGAACAAGGTTTGCAAATAAAAAGCGTTGGAATAAATCTTGTATTCAAAAAAACAATTGTCTTGATTGGGAATTTAAACTGGAAATATTCTGATATAAATACAGTCGCTTTGACAAATATGGGCAGGAGCGATGCGTTGAATATTAAATTTAATAATGGCGAAAAACTCGCTGTTTATCCGATATCTGATTCCTGTATGTTAAAAAAGATTATTATGGGATTTGAAAAATATTTGGGCGTTGAAAGATTAAATAATGAAGCACAAGATCTATTAAAGACTTTTAAGCAAAAATAATAAACTCTGTAGTTATTTAGACATCAAAAAGGTGCGAGAATAGTATTGCTTGGGGAGCCATAAAATACAAAAGCCCAGCTTTATGCCGGCCTTTTGTTTTTTTGAGAAGTCGACAATCGATAATTGAGAAATAATACAAAGTCGACTTCGGTCGATTCTCAGTCATTATCTGCTTGCCATTATTTTCTCTTTGCCTATGTAATTCCGGGGTGGTAAAATATATATATTACTTAATATTCAGGGGAGAACAAATGAAAAAAATTAAGGTATGTAAAGACGGTCCTTATATAGTATCCGGCAATGTGCCTTTAGATAAAACCATAGCGGAAATAGGGGAATCTGACGAGCCGGAATTCTGGGTAAAAAAGGAAGATTATAAAACAGGCGAAAACTACTCTTTATGCCGGTGCGGGCATACTAAAAATCCGCCTTTCTGCGACGGTTCGCATACCGCTAAAAAGTTTAACGGCACAGAGACCGCGGGATTTGAAACTTTTGAAGAGCTTGCAAAAACCTATAAAGGGCCGGATTTGGATTTAAAGGACGCGGAAGTGTTCTGCGCTTCCGCCCGCTTCTGCCATCCAAAAGGCGGCACGTGGCACCTTACAAAAAAGTCCAATGATCCTGACTCCAAAAAAACCGCCATTGAACAGGCATGCAACTGTTCCGCGGGACGGCTTGTCGCGTATGACAAGAAAACAGGCAAACCGATAGAGCCGGATTTTAAACCGCACATAAGCGCTACTGAAGACCCACAGGAAGACGCTATAGGCCCGCTTTGGGTAAAAGGCGGTATTCCCATAGAGTCCGCGGACGGAAAATTATATGAAGTCAGAAACCGCGTCACTTTGTGCCGCTGCGGCAAATCAAGAAACAAGCCTTTTTGTGACGGGGGGCATTTTTAACAGCAATAAAATATAAAGGGGGATAAAATGGCAAAAGCAAAAAAGAAGGCAACGGCAAAAGAAATAGGAAAAAAGATAGGCGAAACGATTGGAAGCGAAATTGATAAGGAAATGCAAAAAGAAGAATGCTGCGGGAAAAAAACATCCCCGCCTCCGTCAGGCTGCGGCGCTATTTACGGGCTGGGGCTTATAGGGGCGGCTGTTTTTTACATTCAGGCCGCGGCAACTTTCTGGGGCGGAGTTTTGGGGATTTTAAAGGCAATAGTCTGGCCGGCATTTCTTGTTTATAAACTGATGGGAATGTAAAAATATACACAGGCCTTTCAAAAACGTGAAAAAGCCGTAGGTGTTGTTCTTATGGTTTTTTCATTTCCGGCATAATTTTACAAAAAATAGTATCGGTTTTTGTTGACACATCGGTTTTAAATCTTTATTATGGTTTGCCTGACAAAACATGTACGGAGGTATTAATATGAGCGTTGAAAAGATTAAAGAGACTATCAGGGAAGCCGCCAAACTTGTGGCAACGTGACCATACCCCTTTTTCTGTACCACTCATAACTAGAGTCCAAGTGCTTGTTTTTCAGCTTCTTGCTGCATCTTAATCGTAAACTCATCCGGTGTCAAGTAACCCAGAGAACTGTGAATCCGTTCTGAATTGTATGAAAC
>JAKQNO010000128.1 GCA_029565735.1 bacterium | reverse complement strand
TTTCATCCTTGCAATTATCCGCGACACGCGTTTTTTCTGAAACTCTTCTTTCTGCTTTGTTAAAAGTTCTTTGCCCCTTGCCTTTGGCTGCGGTATTACAACAGCAAGCATGGCCGCTTCTTTGGGCGTAAGTTGATGCGGAGATTTGTCAAAGTATACTTTTGAAGCCTGTTTAATTCCGTAAATACCATTTCCAAATTCCGCGATATTTATGTAATAGTCAAGTATCTGCCTTTTTGTAAGTTTTCTTTCAACGCGCAGGGCGGTTATCGCCTCTATTATCTTTCTTTTAACGGTTTTTTCCTTGGTCAAATACGCGTTTTTGACAAGCTGCTGCGTGATTGTGCTGCCGCCGTATTTTAATTTAAGGTGAAGCACGTCGTATCTTGCAGCCCTTAAGGTTTCGTCGATGTTAATTCCTTTATGCCTGAAAAAACTTCCGTCTTCGGCGGCAATAATGGCGCCTGTGACGTATTTTGGAAGTTCCGCGGAACGCACAAAATCTTTAGAGTATGGAGAGACAGAACGCTTGGTATATGTTTTTCCGTTATATACCTTTATGGTAACCCTTGTTTTTATTTTGCTTATATCCGGCAGTATCGCGTTCATGACAATAAAAAAACCGATAATATAAGCAAACGCGCATTGAACTATGATAATTGCCCTTAACCGTAAAAGTGTCACTTGAAATCCTTCGGGCGTTGCAGGAAAGTCTGTCGGCTTTCTTGGCGCACATTTTAGTCTGTTGTCTTCCGTCTGCGTTATGCGTATGAGGCTTTTGTAAGCTTTCTACTATAACCTGATATATTATACTTCATAAAATATCACCGGTCAAGCGTGTACCGGTTTGGTGTTATTTTATTGGGACAATAATAAAGAATTCTGTGACTTTAAAAATCCGTACTTACCAGGACGGAATACTCCGCCGAGTAAAGATTAAAACCTGTCTTTACCTTTACATCGCCGTCAAAAACATGATGAAGCCAGAATAAATCAAGCGCCGTGTACGCAAGCGCGGCGCCGGCGGATATGGCGGAGATAAGGACAAGGTCTTCCGCTGCCGTCACCTTTTCTTTTTCATACATCATTCTCCAGTATCCCGCTTCATCATAATCACTGCCCATATTGGAAACAAGTTTTTCATAATCAGCGGCAAGGGTGTTCTGCTGAACCACCGCAAGCACTGTTGCAGCGCAAAGAACAGTATCAGCGCCGATTAAAACCCAGGCGCGCGGCGAAAGACCGCCTGTTTCATCCTGCGCCTGCGCAAACGCCGGCACAAAAAGAACAACTGCCAGAATTAATACAAATAACTTTTTCATATCGGTTTTTCCCCCTCAAGGCATATATTTAATTTTTTTTAAATCCGCACGCGTTTAATTCCCGCAATCCACATACCGCAGATAACCGCGGCTGCCGGAAATACAATTACAATAAGTTTGTTTAAAGCAAACGCTTCCTGAAATTTAAGGTGGATAAAAAGCCAGGCCGCGCGTGTTAAGCCGCAGCCCGGGCATTCAAATCCGAATAAATTTTTATACAAACATACGCTTTTTCCGCTGAACAAAATATCATGCGGAACAAGGTAAAAACATAACAACAAAACAAAAACAGCCGCTGTTCTTGCCGCTATTTTCATAAAACTTATTTGCTTGTAATTACGCTGCCGCTTTTATCGGTAAACTTCTGCGTAAGTATAAGGATAAGGTCAATAATAACCTATATTCCGCATCCGCCGCCGGTTAAAAGCATAAGTATTCCTGTTCCCACTTTTCCCACATAAAACCTGTGCGCGCCAAGAAATCCAAGAAAGATGCACAACAGAAGGGAAACAAGCCATTTTTCGGAAATATCCGGCGGGGCTCCTGCCAAAGCAGGCTGCCTTACACCGCAATGCGGGCAGATTTCAGCCGCGTTTTTTATCACTTCCCCGCAGCTGGAACAGTACTTTTCGTCATTTGCTTTTTCTTTTCTTGCTGTCATTATATCCTCCCTTTTTATTTCGGCAGTGCGCCGAATAATCCCATTATGCCTTTATGTATGTTGTGCGGAAAACCCGCGTTTGGCATAAACATCATGGGGCAGAATCCCGTTATGCACTTTATCCCGTTTGTTTCGCACACCGCTATCGCCTTTGTGTTTGAAATGCCCTTCATCACATGTTCGTGAATCCAAAGTTCCTTAACGCCGGCTTTGGCGCATTCGTTTGCCACTTTATCCTGTTCCTCTGCCGGCACCACGGCTATCGCCGCGTTTACGCCGCCCGGTATGTCCGCCACTCTTTTAAACGCCGGCTCCCCGTTTATTTCCGAAGCATTGGGATTGACAGGAAACACTTCATACCCTTTTTTTACAAGTTCCATGTAAAGCATATTGCCGTATTTTTTATTGCTTCTTGAAGCGCCTATCACGGCTATTTTTTTATTGCCAAAAAAACCTTCCACATCCTTTTTTCCTATCATATCCGCCTCCGCAAAATTTAATACATTATATTATTATTTCGACAAATATCAAATATATTTTAACGCTTATTCAATAAACATCCTGTTTCCGTGTTCCGCGAATTTGATGTTCATTCCCTTTGAATACTCTTTCAGCCTTTCCTTTATAACAGCGGCCTCCGCGCCTTTGGCAAAATGCGGCCTGCTTTTTTCTATCTTTGCCGGCGTAATGTACGCGTCTTTTATTAAGCCGTCTGATAACCTGCAGCTGAATATCATAGTGTCTGTCTGTAAGTCCTTAAACTGGTCAAATATAAAATTTCCCAAACTGTAAAGTATTATCGCGTTTTTATATCTCTCTATCCCCTGCAGCACATGCGGATGGTGGCCTATTATAAGGTCAGCGCCGGAATCAACAAGCAGGCGCGCCAGTTTTTTCTGTTTTTTACCGGGATAATTGCTGTATTCTTCGCCCCAGTGAAATGATACAAAGACATAATCCGCGGTTTTTGCGGCGTCAGAGACCGCTTTTTTCATTTCTTTTTCCGACGGGTGGCAGGGCTGCGGCGTATTTTTGCTGTTCATGTCTTTATCGGTCTCGTAATAAAAATCCGCGAACGCGAACAGCGCGATTGTCACGCCGTTTATTTCAATCACGCGCGGCTCCAGCGCGTGTTCCCTGTTATAGCCCGCGCCCGCGTGCATAATTTCCATGTCATTTAAGTTTTTTATTGTCTGCGAAACCCCCGTATAATTGCAGTCAAGCATATGGTTGTTGGCAATGGATACAACATTGAATCCGGATTCCATAAAACCTGCCATTTTTTCAGGTTCGCACCGAAACGCGTACGGTTTGTTTCTTTTTTTCTCCGTGGTAATTGGGGTTTCAAGGTTGCAGAAAGAAAGGTCGTGCGAGTTTACAAAATCGCACACTTTTTTAAATGGATAATCACTGCTTATTTTTTCCATGTTTGCCTTTACGCCTCGGTCCATCATCACATCGCCCGCCGCGCAGAAATAAACTGTTTTTGAGAGCATTACGGGTTGCCTGTCAGGCGCGCACGAGGATATTAACAAAATCAAAGGAAAGCATAAAACAAGCCTCTGTATTTTCATCTTTCCGATACTGCAGCTGCCGTTTCGCCGAATATAAGCGCTTCTGTTATTATTTCCGAATAGCTTGGATGAATGTGCATTGTACTTTTTATGGTTTCCACGCTGACGCCCGCGTTTATTATAAGCCCTATTTCGTTCATAATGTCCGCTATTTCATACCCCACCGCGGACGCGCCTATCACCCTGTCATCAGCGGTTAACAATTTTAAAAACCCGGCGTCGCTTTCTTCCACCACTGCCTTGCCTATGCCTTTAAAGAAATACTTAAAAATTTTATAATCTATATTATTTTTGCGGGCGTCTTCTTCCGAAAACCCGGCGCTGCCCAGCTGCGGCATTGAAAAAACAAGTTTTGGTATCCTTACGTAATCAAGGCTGCCGGACTTTCCCGTAACCATGTTATCCACGGCGGTTTCAGCCTCTTTATACGCGGTGTAAGCCAGCATAGGAGTGTTGATGCAGTCGCCGGCGGCGTATATTCCCTTAACGTTTGTCATCATGTCAGCGTTGACTTTTATAAAACCTTTAGGGTCTGTTTCAATACCCGCCTTTTCAAGGCCAAGTTCCTGTGTAAACGGAACCCTTCCCGTTGCTTCTATAATAATGTCATACTGTTCTTCCGTCTCTGTTTCATTGCTTTTTATTTTTACTTTTCCGCCGTCATCCGGAACGGTTATGCCGACGCCGCACATTATTTTTATCTTCTTTTTCTTAAACTCCCTTACAAGCGCCCTTACTGCCTCTTCATCCATGCCGTATAATATAGAAGGCGCGGCTTCGGCTATTGTCACATCCACCCCTATATTATTAAGGAAGGACGCGTATTCGCACCCTATTACGCCGCCGCCGATTATAAGGGCATTTTTGGGAACCGGATTTAAAGCAAATATAGATTCAGGGGAACTTATATTGCCGCACTTAAAAACCCTGCGCGCTGAAGAACCCGCGCAGATAAGTATGTTATTTGCTTTATAAATATTTCCTTTTGCCTCAACTTCACCGGCAGACGCAAACTTTGCCTGCGCTTCCAGAATTTCAACACCCGCGCCTTCAAGCCTTGCTTTAAGGCCGCTTCTAAGTCCGCTTATTTTTTTTGAAACTGTGGACATTATTTTTTCATAATCAGCGCAGTGCAGCGAATGGTGAAGAAGCCCTTTAAGCGGAATACACCCTTCATTAAGGCAGGTGCCGCCGAGATTATTCAGATTTTTTTCTATAAGAAGGGTTTTCATTTTGGCTTTTGCCGCAAGCAATGCGGCCGTATATCCCGCCGGGCCGGAGCCTATTACAATAAGGTCATGCATAATATTTTCTCCCGAATTAATCGCCTATATATTCCCTTGGCTTGTTTCCGTCCGCTTCCGTTATTAACCCTTTTTCTTCCATATCATCAATTATGCGCGCGGCCTTTGAATAGCCAATGCCCAGTTTTCTCTGAAGATATGACGTGGAAATGTTTCCTTTGTTCTTGGCAAGGTCTATAGCTTTTTTCATTATTTCATCGCCGCCGGTTCCGCTGTCGCCGTCGCCGGAAAGGTCCGGATCGTCGTCCTTCATGTCAAATTCCGGCGATATATCAGGCTTTCTCTGTTTCTTTATAAAATGGCAGACCTTTGAAATTTCTTCGGAAGACACAAAAGCCGCCTGGCCCCTTAACGGCTTGCTGATATCAGCCGGCGCGTAAAGCATATCGCCGCGGCCTAAAAGCGCGTCTGCGCCGTTCATGTCAAGAATGGTGCGCGAATCAACTTTTGACATTACCTGAAAAGCTATCCTTGACGGGAAGTTGGCTTTAATAACGCCCGTTATTACGTCAACAGAAGGGCGCTGGGTTGCAAGCACAATGTGAATACCGACGGCGCGCGCAAGCTGGGCAAGGCGCTGCAAAGACGCTTCCACGTTTGCCTTTGCCAAAGTCATTAAGTCCGCAAGTTCGTCTATTATCAGTATTATATAAGGAAGGGACTTCTTTAAATCTTCGGGGTTAAAGTCAGGCTCGCTTTTAAGCTGCATGTTAAATTCCGACGCCATTTTATTGTAAGTGGCTATGTCGCGCGCGCCTTCCTTTGCAAGTATGTCGTACCTGTAATCCATTTCATAGGTAAGTTTTTTAAGGACGTATGCCGCGTGCTTTGGGTCGGTTATAACCGGTGATATAAGGTGCGGTATGTCGCGGTAATGCGTAAGTTCCACGCGCTTGGGGTCCACAAGCACAAGCTTTACTTCATCGGGCGACGCCTTATAGATTACGCTCATGATAATGGAGTTTATGCAGACGCTTTTGCCCGAACCGGTGGCGCCGGCGATTAAAAGATGCGGCATCTTTCCAAGCTCCGCTATTATTGCTTTTCCGCCAAGGTCCTTTCCTATCGCCATTGTAAGAAGCGAACCTGAATCCTGGAATGATTCTGTTTCTATAAGTTCCCGCAGCGTGATGGTTTTCTTGTTTGTCTTGGGCACTTCTATGCCTATAAGGGATTTGTTGGGAACCGGCGCCACGCGCACCTGCTCAACGCGCATCGCAAGGGCTATGTCATCGGAAAGGTTGACTATACGGGATACCTTTGTCCCGGTCGCAAGTTCAAGTTCAAAACGGGAAATTACCGGCCCGTCCACAACATTTACCACTTCGGCTTCAACGCCGAAATCCTTAAGCGTCCTTTTAAGCTTTTCCGCGTCTTCCGCGTAGTCTTTTCTTTCCCCGCCGCCCGCGTCCGGCGCGTTTCCTTTTAAAAGGTCAACCGACGGAAGTGTATAATCTCCCTTTACCACGGCCTGAATTGCCTTTGTCTTTTTTTCCACGGGCTCATCAGGGGTGATTATATTTATCTTTTCGCGCTTGGCCGGTTTCTTTCTTTCCTGTTCTTCGGCCTTCTGCTGTTCTTTAAGGCGTTTTGCCTCTTCTTTCATCTCTTTTTTTGTCATCGGCTTTTCTTCTTCTTCGTCTTCTTCATCTTCTTCTTTTTTCCCTGCCGGCTTTTTTACTTTTTTAACCCTTTCAACAGCCTCGTCCTGCCTGCCGGTGAAAAGCGACCTTACATATTCCGCGCCGTTTAAAAAAGTATCACGCGCGAACCTGCCTGCCGAAAACAGCAGTTCTTCTTTTCCAAGCAGAAAAAAAGAGAGCGCGGTAAGGATTATGAATACGATATATGCCCCAATAATATTGAACCAGGCGGAAAGAAAATACGCAAGGTTGTACCCCAAAAGGCCGCCCGTGTAAAATTTATAGTTTCCGTCCATCACCCTTAAAACAGCCGGCATTCCTTCCCAGAAGGTTTTCATTTCCCTTCCGGTCAGCGCGGCAACTTTTTCCATATGAAAAATTTCAAGCGCGCCGCCTTTTACTATAAGGGCAAGAAAAAGCGCCAGCGATATGACAGCGGCGGAAAATCCCGCCACATACCTGGCAGAAGCGTATTTAACTTCTTTTTTAAACACAGCGTATGAATAGAAGCCCGCTATAAAAGGAAGGGCGTACGAGGCCTTTCCAAACAGGACGTATAAATACCTTGCCATGACTTCGCCAAAGGGCCCAAGCATATTGCGCCCATTTACAGTTATAAAGGAAAAGAAAATTATCAGCGATGTAAGCCCAAGCGCAACCGCAAGATAATAATCGGGCTGATTTTTTGGCTGTGTTTTTGTTTTGGAAGCTGCCTTTGATTTTTTTGATCTTTTAGCCAATGGTTTCCACCTTTTGTTATTATTATTGCTTTTTGTTTTTATGATTATACCCGAAATCCGGCAATTTTACATTATTTGATTTTTCACGCTGCTCATAAACATAAAAAGGGACTAATTCGCATTAGTCCCTTTTTATGTTGTTACCCCGTTTAATCAACTTATTTCTTTTTTGCTTTTTTCTTTGCTGCTTTTTTCTTTGCTGCCATTGGGTACTCCCCCCTTTCAGTGTTGCAGATTTTTTTGCAAGAGTTTTAAAAAACCCTTTATTTTATTATCCCCGTCTTTTTCTTCCACTTCCTGTTGTGTAAGAACTTTTATCTTTTAACTATTGGTAGTATATAATATTTATATATTTTGTCAAGACTAAAACATTGATTTATGTAAGATTAATCTTATTTTTTAAGAAAATTTAACGTTTTTTATTCATTTTTTCATCATTTTGAACCTTTTTAAACCACATTTGTCCACATGTTATTAACAGTTAGTCTACAATAACAAATGTATGTTAGAACTAACCAATAAACTGTTATCCCATATCCCATAGATTAAAAACCGAGGGACGGATGCACAGAAGGACAGAGGGACGGAAGTAAAAGCAAGTATCAACAACAGGGGTTATGTGTGTTTTTTCAGAAGCGCCGCGTAAGCATACTTTATACGCGATACAATGTATGTAATGCCGCGCCGGCATATTCGGATGTACCGCAAGTTCACGGTTGCCAATGACGTTAACCTTACTGTTGATTTCAAGTTTGTTTGACTGCAAGAACACCAGTTTGCGGCGCGCGCTGAAAAAATATACCCAACCCCGAAAAGGCCGAAGGACGGAGGGACGGATGGACGGAGGAAAACGTTGAAGCAGCGGTTTAAGCTATAGGCAGTTAAGCATAAGCGGATACAAATAAAATCTTTTGCTATAGCTTAACTGCCTGAATTTTTCAAGTACTATGTTTTATTATTTCGCTTATGCTTAATTGCTTACCTGCATATAGCTTAACATTCAGCTTTTAATAAACTTTTCGCCTTCTTCAAGAATTTTGTTTAACACCTTTTTTTCTTTTGCTTCCGCGTAAAGCCTTACAATGGGTTCCGTGCCTGACAGCCTTATCATTGCCCAGGTATCGCGGCCAAGCATGAATTTATACCCGTCAACCAGGATAAGTTCCAGCACATCAAAAGAGCCAAATTTATCGTTGGAGCCGTTTTTAAGCCTTTCAATTATCGCCTTCATCTTTTCATCGGTAAGCCTGAAATTTTTCCTGTCATTAATAAACGGGCCTGTTTTTTCTTCAAGTTCTTTTAACAGTTCTTTGATGCTCTTTTTTGCCTTTGCGACCATTTCCACCACAAGCAGGCACGCTATAATGCCGTCTTTTTCCGGAATATGTTCGTGCACCGTAAGGCCGTTTGATTCCTCACCGCCTATCACTATTTCCTCTTCCTGCATTATCTCGCCTATATACTTAAAACCGACCGGCGTTTCGTGCAGTATCCTTTTATGAATTTTCGCGACCGCGTCCACCATATGGGATGTGGCAACGGAACGGATAACGGAGCCGGGCCAGTCCCTGCTTTTTATCAGATAATCAAGCAGCAGCGGCAGTATCTTGTTTGCCGGGATGTAGCTGCCGTCGCTGTCAATAATGCCGTAGCGGTCAGCGTCGCCGTCAGTGGCAACGCCAAGCACGGCTTTTTCTTTTTTTACCGCGGCTATAAGGTCAGCCACGTTTTTCTCTGCCGGTTCAGGCGGAAAGCCGCCGAAATAAACGTCCCTGTGGTCGTTAATTACCTTAACATTGGCGCCCGCTTCAATAAGCAGGGCGTCAAGGTAGCCCCTTCCCGTGGCAAAAAGCGGGTCAACGACTATTTTCATTTTTGATTTTTTGATTGCCTTAAAGTCCACAATTTCTTTAAGCCTTTCAAGGTAATGCGGCTTTGGGTCAAAATACTTTATAAGCCCTTTTTCAACGGCGGTTTCTTTTTCCATATAATTAACAGCTGTCTGTTCCTTTATATTTTTTTCTATCACGGATGTTTCCGCCGGCGTCGCGGGGCCGCCCCACGAAGGGCTGAACTTAAGGCCGTTGTATTCGGCGGGATTATGTGACGCGGTAAAGTTAATGCCGCCCGCGGCTTTTCTTCTTATGATTTCATATGAGATTACAGGAGTGGGTGTGTCCCTGTCGCATACAAGAGACGGTATGCCGTTTGCGGCAAGCACGCACGCCGTTGTTTCGCAGAACTTTTCGGACAAAAACCTTGCGTCCCCTCCCACTATTACGGGCTTGCCTTTAAGTTCGTCCTTTGTTTTTATAAAATCCGCTATTGCCTGAACCACTATTTTCACGTTTCCAAACGTAAAGTCATCGCTCATTATCCCGCGCCATCCCGAAGTCCCGAATTTAATCTCTTTTGTTGACATATTGCCTCCTGTATTTTCCCTGATTACGGGGTGGATTTTAATCACAGGGGATATAATATATTATTTTTTTTGGTTTTACAACAGAATCGTTAAACCGGAATCAGGCAAAAAACCCAAATAAAAACCCCGGGCCGGCTGATAAGGGGGTGTCTCTTAGATAGAGACGGTGGACCGGCCCGGGGCCTGATTTATTTTGCTTTTTTTATAATCCCGGCGGGTATATAAATTTCCGCCCTGAATCCGTTTCCCCTGTTTTCGGAAATTACATAAAAATATTTAAGGCCATGTTTGCAGCTCTTTTTTAGCCACGAACCAAAAATATAATTAAGGCTTGATAAAAGCATTTCTGCGCCGCCTTTATGCACAAACCTTGCATATTTGCCTGAAGGCAGGGTTTTTTCAGGCTTGCCGCATTCTTTTTGTTTTTTTTCGTAATCATTTGCAGAAAAAATCTCAACCGGGCTGTCCATTGAGATTTTACCCAAATCATTTCCGCAGCCGCAATAAACGGTAAGAGTTTTACCGCCTTTTTTTTCAAGTTCAGACGCTCTTTTAATCCTGTCAGACATCAGGCGTCTTAATGTGATTTTATTCAGTTTTCCATAAATAATAAATGATTTAACTTTTACAAAATCAGGGTTTGTATTAATTCCGCCCCCCAGAATATGGTCAATGTCTTTTCCTGTAAGACGCTGCCTTTCAAGATAATAAAAACGGCTTTTTTTCTTTATGTATTCGGCAGGAGCCATTTTAAACAATTTCTTGAAAGCCCTTGAAAAAGCCTCGTAGGATTCAAAATTATACTCATAACATATATCGGATATCTTCCTGCGGGAAGAAAGAAGTTTTTGCGCGGTTATGGTAAGCCTTCTGTTCCTAATGTAACTTCCTATTGTTTCGCCGAAAAGCATTTTATACAGGCGCCAGAAGTGGCCTTTTGAAATGGCGGCAGCCTGCGCCACTTCCGAATATGCAACATTATTTTTTATGTTTTTCTCAATGTAGTCAACGGCCCTTTTCATATTAGGGCTGTATCTTTTATATAACATTCCGCCATTACCTTTCTCCCCGTGCATATACTACAACAACAAACCTTTAAAACACTTGACTTTTTTCTTCATTTTAAAAACAGGCGGCCCCTTTAATTAAAGGGGCCGCCTGTTTTTATCTTAAACTGTTATTTGTGCTTTTTTTCGCGCATTTTATACTTGTAAACAGACTTTGTTTTCTCCCTTAAATGGCTGTCTATTTCCCTGAATGTCATGTGATTGCCCCTCATTTTATCCACAATTTCCGGGCGGCAGTTGTGGTACTCGGAAATACCGCGCGTATTGATTATCCTTACTATTTCAAAATCGCTTAAACCGCATCTGTCATGCATTCTGCCGGAATAAAATATTTCAGGATTTAATTTCAGTTTTTTGGCTGTTTTCATCCACGAAAAACCCCGCTGTCTTAATTTTATAACGGCTTCCGGTTTGACCCCGGCTTTCTCGGACAGAAAAAACACCACAGGCAGTTCTTCATCCGATATGCCGTAATTTTTCAGAAAAATCACTTCTTCCTGAGGCACCCTGTTGTATTCGCTTACAAAAATATAAAACCCGTTTAATCCGGATTCACCCGCTGAAATTCCAAACCTTACGTCAGCCCTTACATTAATGACAGTTACCACAAGGACTATTACCGCGGTTCCAAGCAGCGCTTTTAATATTGTGTTTCGCATTTTATTGCCTCCTGAAATTTTTTAATTACAGTAATTTGACGGAGGATTGGCGAGAAAGGATTACAAAAAACGGAGGGACGGATGCACAGATGCACGGAGGGACAGAAGTAAGAACAAACATTGAAAATTTGATGAACACCTGCAGGGGTTGGGTGTGTTTTTTCAGCGCGTGCCGCGCAAGCATAGTATTTATGCGGCAGGGGCGGTTTAATGCACCGGTTGGAGCGAGCCTGCGAAGCGGAAATCCCCGGGCTTGCGCGAGTCTGCGAGCGCAAGTGTTAGGGGACGGCGCGTGCTGAAAAAATATACCCAACCCCTTTAAGACCGGATGAACGGAAGGTCGGATGCACGGAGGTACAGAAGTGTAAAAAGAATATAAAATTACAACATCAGAAGAATGGATAGATAAAAAAACAGAGGGACAAAAGGTCAGACGTTAAAACTTCCGACCTTCCGTCCCTCCGTGCATCCGTCCCTCTGCCTTTATCAGTTCTTCGCTTTTTCGGCGAAAATTTTTGCCCCTTTAATCCTTTTGCCGTTCATTTTCTGCACTACAAGGTCAGCCTGCGTTGAATCAACGTGCACAAACGTATTGCGTTCCTGCATGTCAATGCGGCCGACCTGATTGCCGCCTATGCCGGTTTCCCCGGTTATCGCTCCAAGTATGTCTTTTACCTGCGCGCCGCTGCCCTTGCCGACGCTTAAAAATATCTTTGTCATCGTGATATCGCTGTCCCTGCCTTTGGACCTTGTACCGCCGCTTCTTTCGCGCGAATACTGACCCGCGCCGCGCCTGTTATCCCCGCCGCGGCCGCTTCTGCCCGATTCAAACCTGTTCCTTTCATTTGAATAAGTGCGTTCCGGCGCGTTTATGTCGTCATATGCCGTGCCTGTCCCGCCTGATTCTTTTTCCATTGCCATTTTCATAAGCGCGGCCGCGACATCTGTTGAAGATATATCCTGCGTCAGCATTGCTTCCACGGCTTTGATATGGTGGTTTAATCCGCCTTTTGTTATAACGCTTTTTACTTTTTCCGCGAACCTTGCCACCCTTAATTCTTCCATTCCCATCTTTGTGGGAATTTTTTCCTGCTTTATTTTTATCTTCGCGAACCTCTGTATGTCGCGCATCTTGAAAATTTCATCCGGATACACAAACGTAAAGGACTTTCCCGTCCTTCCGGCGCGGCCGGTGCGCCCTATCCTGTGCACGTAGTATTCCTCGTCGGCCGGAACGTCGTAATTAAAAACAGCGTCAATGCCTTCCACGTCTATGCCGCGCGCGGCAACGTCAGTTGCTATAAGGATATCCACTTTGCCGTGCCTTACCTTGTCCATTACCCTGTCGCGCATATACTGCGTCTTGTCGCCGTGAAGCGCTTCGCACAGGTATCCGCGGGAATTTAAGTGGCCGTAAAGCTCGTCCACCATAACCTTGGTATTGCAGAAAATAAGCGACAGCTTGAATTCATTCATGTCAAGAAGCCTGCACAGCGCTTCCAGTTTTGTTCCGCGCTTTAATTCATAATAGCACTGTTCAATTGAAGGCGCCGTAAGTATTTCGCGGGTTATTTTCACGTGCTGCGGCTCTTTCTGATACCTTTTTGTTATTGCCATGATGGGCGCGGGCATTGTGGCGGAAAACAGGACCGTCTGCCTTTTCTCAGGGGCTTTTTTAAGGATAAGTTCAATATCTTCCACAAAACCCATGTTTAACATTTCATCCGCTTCGTCAAGCACAACCACGGAACACGCCGAAAGCGAAATTGTCTTTCTTTCAATGTGGTCAATAAGCCTGCCCGGCGTTCCTATTACAATCTGCGCTCCGGCGCGAAGCGCGCGTATCTGCCTGTCTATCGGCTGGCCGCCGTAAACCGCAAGGGTCTTTATTCCCTTTTTATACTTTCCTATTTTCCCAATTTCTTCCGCCACCTGCACCGCAAGCTCGCGCGTGGGGCACATTACCAGCGCCTGCACGTTTTTGTTTCTGCCGTCAACCATTTCCAGAAGCGGAATGCCGAACGCCGCCGTCTTGCCCGTTCCCGTCTGCGCCTGTCCTATAAGGTCAACGCCTGTCATCATAATAGGGATTGTCCCCGACTGGATTGAAGTGGCTTCTTCAAACCCCATGTCTGTCACGCCTTTTAAAATTTCCTGTGACAGGTTTAGTTCCTGAAACTTTTTCTTGTCCATTTCTTTTTCCTTCCGCTTACGGCACATGGCCATAGCTAATTAAGATGGGCCATGCAGCGGAAAAAATATAATGTATTCATAATAATGAAAACATCGCAGATTTCCGGGCATAATAAGCCCGCTTCGTGGGATTTTCTTGCAGGGATGTTTTAAATGAAAG
>JAKQNO010000088.1 GCA_029565735.1 bacterium | reverse complement strand
TGGTAAATCTCAAAAAGCTGTTCTGCGGATAACTTGGGCTTTTTTGAACTGTTTATGTTTTCGGTCATTGTTATTCTCCTTTTAGGGAATTATACATAAAAATTCCGTTTGTTCAAAACCTATTGTTTTGCTAAACTTAACATACGGGCTACAGATAGACAATTCGTTTAGGGTTTGAGGACACTAACGCTGAAAAATCAGGGCATTAAAAGAAAAACATAATTTTATGTCATATGTTTTTGGCAGGCTCCGGCATGAAATATCCGGCCGTTAGATAAAAATTGCTGTTATTAAATGATTAGGGTATAATTTTAGTGCATAAATAAAAGGGGATTATATGAAAAACGTAATCGTATTATTTTGTATGGTAATTTTTACGTTTATTAGTTGTACTAAACATAGATCTCCCGCTCCAATTACAGGTGCCTACGAAGATGAAACTGCCACCTATAACGTGCAGTTCACTCAAACAGCAGCCATCATTCAAACTGCCACACAATTGGTTTTAAATGCATCTTCAACAGCACAGGCGATTCAAACAGCTACGGTAAACGCAGTATTGTCCTCTACAAACACTCCGACGCATTCAAATACGGCAACAAATACATATACACCGGCTATTACAAATACTTTTACAAATACAGACACACGCACTCAAACCCCGACAAACACGCTTTCTTATACATCAACCTGGACATACACAAATACAGAAACATTCACAATAACACAAACATTTTCAAATACACCGACGTATACAAATACAAGTACACCGACTATTTCTCCGACACCAACAAATACAGTTCAAACCTTTGAGAAATATTATGGTCTGGCAGAAGATGAGACAGCTTTTTCAATTAAACAAACCACGGACGGCGGATATATAGTTTGTGGCTTTTCAAACTCATTTTCGAATGATCACGGATACGTGGTAAAATTAAACAGCGCGGGAAATCAGGACTGGATTAAAGATTATGTTCTAAACACTTATGCGGGATTCAATGATGTTATACAGACTTCTGATACGGGATACTTATTTGTTGGATACACCGGAACATCAACCAGATGCAATTTGTACCTGTTAAAAACAGATTCATCAGGCGTTGAACAGTGGCATCAAGAGTACAAATATGGTTCGAATCTCTGGAATTCCGGCAGTTCTATTGAAGAAACAGCTGATGGGTCATATGTATTAGCAGGTAAAACATCAGTGACTGTGGGTGCTATATCTGATGTATGCTTGTTTAAAGTTGATTCGACGGGAAATACAATTTGGGCGTCAGTGTTTTCCGGGACATATAACGACTATGCTTATTCGGTTAAAAGTGTGCCCGGAAATGGTTATATAATTGCGGGAGAGAGAGATATCTCCGGAGCTAACGAATACACTCATCGGGCCACATTGATTAAATTTGACAATTCAGGAAATTTAGAATGGCAAAAAGATTATGGTGATGCCGCGTCAACGGAAGATGATGAGGCCAGATCAGTTCTGGTTTGCCCGGATGGCGGGTATCTTTTAGTAGGAACAACGATGTCTTATACTATATCTCAAAGTGTCCTTCTTGTAAAAACAGACAGTGCAGGAAACCAACAATGGTATAAAACTTTTGGTGCGACAAGCGGAGATGAAGGTTATTCTATAAGCGCTACTTCAGACGGAGGATATATTTTAGCCGGATATACAAATTATAATGGCGGAGCCTCGGCTGATGCATACTTGTTAAAGATTGATAGTTTAGGAAATCAATTATGGATAAAACCCTTTGGCGGAACCGGAATAATGGATTGCGCTCATTCTGTAAAACAAACTTTAGATGGCGGCTATGTTTTTGCCGGATACACTGAATCTTATGGCGCAGGCTTAAGAGATTTTTACATTGTTAAGACAGATTCACAAGGTAATAAATAAAATGAAAAAGTGTTATATTCTGATTCGTAACTTGAAAACTTAGATTCAACTTCCGCGGGTTGTCATCTCAGACATAGCATCTTTAATGTTGCGATGGCCGAGAAAGATCTGCGTCTATCGGAACGAAACAAACTGTTCAAAACCTCCGCGGGCTGAAGACCCGCGTCTACCGGAACGAAACAACTGCTCGAAAACCACGCGACCTAAAGGGCGCGGCTACCAGAAATTAATACAAAATAAAAAATAACATAATACTTTTTATCCTGTTTAGGTGTTAAATAGGTTGACTAATACCCAAAAAATTATTAAAATATGGGGTATTCGGGCTTAATTCTGTCTATGGAAAGGGATTTTTATAATGCGGAAAAGGACTGTTGTATTATTTGTAATTTTATTATTTGTACTATATTTATTTTCCGTGAAAGACGCTGATAAAATGGAAAATACGGATAAAAAACAGACGAAAGCGTCAATTAACCCAATAAATAAAGGCAAAATAGCGTTAATAGACATTTACGGCGAAATTGAAGACACAACGTACATCTTAAAGCAGCTGCATAACTTCAATAATATGCACAATGTAAAGGCGATTGTCCTGCGTATTAACAGCGGCGGCGGCGCAATGGCCGCTTCGCAGGAAGTTTACAGCCTTGTAAGAAAAATCAGCTTAAACGGCAAACCCGTTGTTGTTTCAATGGGCGATGTTGCCGCGTCCGGCGCTTATTACATAGCGTCAGCCGCTGACAGGGTTGTGGCTAATTCAGGCACATTAACCGGCAGCATAGGCGTAATTATGATGTACATGACAGGCCGCAAACTTCTGGACAAAATAGGCGTTGATTTTGTGACATTAAAAACCGGAAAGTATAAGGATATCGGTTCTTTTTCCAGGTCAGCCACACAGGAAGAAAAGGACATGATGCTGGCCACGTTAAAAGACGCTTTAAGCCAGTTTGTTGACGACATTGTTGAAGTGCGTTTTGAACCCATAGCAAAAGGCGCGGGCATCAGGGCAAAAGATGACAAAACAAAAAAACGCCTTGTAAAAGCCTATATGATGTCAAACATAGCCGATGGCAGGCTTTTTACAGGGAACCAGGCGTATAGGCTTGGGCTTGTGGACTATATCGGAACCATTGATGACGCAATTGAAATAGCGGCAGGCATGGTTGGAATTGAAGGAAGGCCAAATGTAATAACCGAAAGATACAAGCCTTCTTTTTACGGCCTGCTTCAGTCGGCATTATCGGATCTTGGCTTTAAATCAAAAATATCTTTAACCGGAAAATACTCATTAAGATAAGCATATTCAGGGAGGTACATGATGGCAGACGAAAATAAAGGCCCCAAAGATATTACACCCAATCCGCTTGCGGACGCGGAAAAGGCAAAAAAAGGCAAAGAAGAAAAAGAGACGGCTCCGGCGGAACCCGAAGTTCCGGCAGGCCCCACGCCTGAAGAAATAGCCGCGGAAAAGGCGGAAGAAGAAAAAAGTTCCATAATGTGGACGCGTGCGGCGCAGATAGCGCTTTTAATAGGCGGCGCGTTTTTATTGTTCCTTGGCCTGTCTGCCGAAAAAATAATGGCGCTTCCCGCGGTCGGGGGCGGCCTGGCACTGGCTGCATCCGCGTTTATCGGCATTAAATTATATCCGCGAATAAAAAAAGAAAAGGCATCCAAGCTTGGCTCTGTCCTTCGCATGATACTTGCAGGGCTTGCATCGGCGCTTGCCGTATTTTACATAGTTCAGATATTTAAGCCGCTATCGCAGAAAATCAACATGGACGTGCTTATGGCGGTCCTTGCTGTATGCTTTATTCTGTTCTGCATTGAATTCATTGTCTATATGATACATAACCCGAAAAAAGTTTTGTCCGACATCCTGCTGTTTCTGGCGCTTGTAATAGCCGCAGGAATGATTTTGATATTCTATTATCACTTTGTTGTGCCCGCGATTGTCGCGGCTGCGCTGGCAATTATACTTGTCTTAACCGCGCTTAACAAAGACCCGCTTAAAGATGACGGAAGGCTTGAAATAAGGCTGTCAATGGCAGTTGTCACAATCCTTTTAAGCGGCCTTGTTCTTGCCTATGCCGCCGGGATTTTCAATTACGCCAAGCAGGAAGTCCTTAATTATACTGAAATCACTCCCGCGTATAAATCAATGCCTGAAAACCTTGCCTGGTCAAATGACAGCTGGGCGCTTGCATACACGGTCTTTAATCCCAAAAAAGGCGAAAATACGGTAAACGTAATTCACGGCCTTACAAGGGGAATAACAGAAATCAAAACAACGGAAGACACTGCTGTCCCTCGGTATGTTGACCCTCCTGTATGGAACAAAAACGGGAATCTTCTTATATTTTCCGGTGCTGATACGGAAAAAGGCGACCGCAATGTATGGGCCGCGTCATTTAACCTTACATTAATGGACCTGCCCGACAACCTGCGCGAAAAATACCACGATTACACATTAAATGCGGAAAAAGTTGCGGAAGCAAAAAAGAAGAATATTTTTGGATGGTTCGGCAAAAAGCCGCTGCCTGACCTTTACACGGGAGAGGTTGAAACATTTAAAGATCAGGAAGCAAAGATAGCGTATGAAAAAGCGCTTCACAGAAAAGAACCTTCCGCTCCTCCGGGACGGCCTAAAACGCTTGTCAGCAGTTTTGCAAGGGTAATAGACCTGCCGTCAAAGGCAATAACGCACAAAACCGCGTGGTCGCCTGACGCAAAAAGTTTTGTTATAGCAGCCGCACCCGAAGGCCAGGAAACAAACCTTTGGACGACAGACACTGAAAAACAGGAAATGCTGCAGTTTACAAAGGGCTTCAGGAAGTTTATGCCTTTATGGTCGCCTGACGGCTCCAAAATATTATATGTAAGTATGGTAGACAGTTACACGTATCTTGAAATAAAAAATTACGACGGCTCTGACCCAAGGGAATTATCTGCAAAAAGGGCCAAAGACGCCGCGCTGTTCCCGATATGGAATTCGGAACAGAACAAGGTTATTTACATCAAAGACGGAAAGTTTATGATAATGAACGCGAATTCCACTGATAGGCAGGAGCTTTCAGGCGCAAACCTTCCGGATTCGCCGTACTGGCTGACAGAGGCAAAGAAAAAAATCAAACTTGCTTTTACGGAAAGCGGGAGCATCTGGAGAATATGGACAATATCCAAAGACGGAAAAGACAATAAAGAAATATTCGTAAGGCGCTGCGAAGGTTTCTCTCAGCCCAAATGGTCCTATGACGGCAAGGCAATAGCGGTCGGGGTTAATTATAAGGATAAAGGCGAAATCTGGAGGCTTGACGGCACAGGCGGAAACGAACTTAACCTGTTTACAACCAAACATGCGGTAACAGAACTTGAATGGGGCCCGTCTTCTGAAAGGCTTGCTTTTATCGTGAAAAAAGGCCCTGCTGATAAGACCACATTACAGGAAATGTGGGTTGTTGACAAGGAAGCCACAAACCCTTTAAGGATTTACCATACGGAAAAGGGAAAAATAAGCAATATGACATGGGACCATCAGAGCAAACGCCTTGCGTTTGAAGAAACATACCACAAATTCTATTTCCATGACGACGTGACAACAATAAGGATAGTTCACGCGATAGACGGCGAACTGTGGGAACTGCTGCCGTATGAATTCTTCGGCAAAAGCCCTGTATGGACGGATGACGGCGACGTTATCGCGTATGTCGGCTGGGATACGTTTATTATGCCTTCCATGCCCGGCATTTCAAGTTACAAGCTCTGGGCGGCAAGGGTACAATAGAATATTTTAAGTTCTTAAAGTAGAGACGCAACATGTTGCGGCTCGCCTTGGCAGTCTTCAAAAAGAGGCGCAGAAATGCGCCTCTTTTTTTTTGCTTTGTATTTGTTTTCTACCGTAGAGACGCAACATGTTGCGTCTTGTTTTTATGAATGGTTCTTAATGTTTGGTAGGCGCGGGGCTTTAACCCGCGGCAGATATGATACATCTAGTTATTTCCTTAAACCCGTGAGCCGCAACATGTTGCGGCTCTACAGTAAAATCCTAACTCCAAAAACCAACTTTCTGTCCCTCCGTCACTGGTGTTTCCAAAGTACAAAATCTTATTGACAACAAAACCACAATCTGACAAAATAGTAATAATGATATAATAATTCCACCAAACAAAACAGGAGAATTACTGTGTTTAAAAAGCTTTTACTGTTTTTAAGTCTCTTTTTCCTGCTGAGCGGAACAGTATTTTCAGATATAGCACAAATAGGAACCACTTCTAACAACTTCTTAAAGATAATGGCTCCTGCAAAACCGGCTGCAATGGGTGAGGCATACGTGGCGCTTGCAGATGACGTTAACGCTATTCAATATAATCCCGCGGGTATGGCAAAAAGCATGCTTTCAGGCATTTCTTTTACGCATATTATCTGGTTTCAGGACATCGCCTTTGAAAACCTTAACCTTTCATTGCCTTTTCCTATGGGCACTG
Source organism: bacterium (assembly GCA_029565735.1). GTDB lineage: Bacteria > Oederibacteriota > PGYV01 > PGYV01 > PGYV01 > PGYV01. Next base: position 27,859 of record JAKQNO010000088.1, on the reverse strand, counting down.
TTGGTTTTTCCGTCAACTGGATGCATTTTTCGGACAGTATGTTTAAAACAGAAATTGACCCCGCGTCAATTACCGGATATTCAACAAAGTATGAATTCAGCCCTTACAGTTTTTACGGCACTGTGGCTTACAGCAAGGAATTTTCACGCGATTTTTATATAGGCGCGTCGCTTAAAATACTAAATTATGCAATTGACCCCAATGACGACAAGGGTGCCGCACTTTCCTTTATGGCGGATATTGGCCTTATCTATGACATGGAATTTTTAGAAGGGTTGTCAGCGGGCGTTTCTTTTAAAAACCTTGGCCCCGGAACTTCATTTATCTCCGAAACCTATCTTCAGCCGATGAATATTCTTGCGGGCGTGGGTTATTCGCATCAATATTTTTCAATTGAAGGCGGAATTGAATACTATTCCGACAACAACATTAACTATTCTGTCGGCGCTAACGCCGTGCTTTTTGACGTTTTAAATTTAAGAGCGGGTTATAAAGGCGGCACAGTGCCGCGCCTTTCTTTTGGCGGCGGTTTTGAATTCAGCGGGCTGGCCATTGATTATGCTTTTGTCCCATACACTATAGACGGCCTTGGCTATACGCACAGGGCAACATTAACATATAATTTCGGCTCGCCCGAAGTGAAATTAAAGGCTTATCCTGTTGTATTTTCGCCCAATGGCGACAAGGTTGTTGATTACACCAGATTATTACCTGATGTTATGTCGCCGTCAAAGGTAAAATCGGCTTCCATAACAATACAGGACGCGATGGGAATTGATGTAAGAAAAACAAAGATAAACCTGCGCAGCAAAATTTTCTGGAACGGCAAAGATACGCTTGGAATGCCCGCAGCTGAAGGCGATTATTTTGTCCGACTTGATGTTGATTACGGCAAAGGGATCAAGTCATCGTCAGCGCCGGCAAGGGTGGAAATTGACCTTACGCCGCCGTCTATTACTGTTGACGGAAGGCCGAAACTTGTAAAACCCGGAAGGCTTGACACTCTTGTGGTGCCTGTTTCCTTTGATATGTCCGCTTTTGATAAAAACGGAGTCGGCCGATGGAAACTTGTTATATACGGGCCGGAAGGCCAGCCGTTTAAGACATTCACAGGCAGCGGCGACCCGATGATGGTAACATGGGACGGAAAAGACGACCTTGGCATTAACCAGGTTGACACCGGAAAAACATATTCTTACGCCTTGTTTGCCTCTGACAGCGTCGGCAACTGGGGCAAAAGCGCGGTAAAACAGGTTAAAATCCTGTTCAGGGAAGTTGTAATTAACATTTCTTCGGACACATTGTTTGACCTTGGCAAAGCAGACGTAAAAATCGCGGTTTATAGCGACATTAAAAAGATAGCGGACCAGATTAAAGGATATCAGAATCCGAAAATAATAGTTGAGGGCCATACTGACAACCTTCAGATGAAAAACGGCGCGTACGCGGACAATATGGAGCTTTCAAAGGCAAGGGCGCAGGCCGTTGTAAACTTCTTTGTGGAACTGTTTGAACTTGACAGGAATATGTTCAGGGTTGTGGGCTACGGTGAAACCAAGCCGGTTGCCGATAACAACACGCCTGAAGGCAGAAGGGATAACAGAAGGGTAACAATAAGGATTTCAGGTGTTATTTTTGAATAAGATATAAAACAACTTAAGGGGAGGCAGTAAATTGAGAAGAAAACAGTCATATGACACAACAGTACAGTCGGTTGAAAGGACGCTTGACATAATAGAAACATTAAGCGCGCATAAAACAGGCGTGGGCGTCACAACTTTATCCAAGGAACTTAAACTTCATAAAAGCACGGTTCACAGGCTTTTAACCACATTAATGCTGCGCAAATATGTTGAACAGGATACTGAAACATCAAAATACCGACTTGGAATGCGCCTGTTTGAACTTGGAAACGCCGTATTGTCAAAGCTTGACATCCGCCAGCATGCAATGCCGTATTTAAGGCAGCTGTGGAGGGAAACAGGCGAAACAATAGGGCTGGCAATTGTGGACCAGTACAAAGTCCTGTATGTTGACGTGCTTGAAACGCTTGAAAGGGTTGGCGTAAAATCAAATGTAGGCGAACGCATGCCGCTTCACGCTTCAGCGTGCGGTAAAATATGGCTTGCAAACCTTCCCGATGACAGGATAAATGAAGTAATAAAACTTATCAAATTTGAACCCATGACGCCTTATACCATAGACAACGAAGCAAAATTAAAAGAAGCAATCAAACAGGCCAGAGATACCGGTTATTCGGTTGATTTTCAGGAATACTCGCCTGATTTAATTTCCGTTGCCGCGCCTGTGCGCAATTTCCGCGGAAGGGTAATTGCCTGCGTGGCTATTACCGCGCCAGCTTTAAGGACTGATGAAGCAAGGATAAAAGACCTTGGCGAGCGGGTAAAGGTTGCATCACAGAAAATTTCCCAGAGCATGGGATTTAATAAGTAATAAATACGAAATAGCGGATTAAGCTATAGGCAATTAAGCATAAGCGAAAGCATAAAACATAACGGATTAAGCTATAGGCAGTTAAGCATAAGCGATACATAGACGGTTTCGCTATAGCTTAAATGCTTAAACTGCTTTTGCTTATTTCTACGCTATAGCTTAAATGCTTAAACTGCTTTTGCTTATTTCTATGCTATAGCTTAAATGCTTAAACTGCTTTTGCTTATTTCTATGCTATAGCTTAAATGCTTAAACTGCTAAAGTGCTATGTTTTGTACTGGTAGGCGCACCCTTTAGGGTGCGGCAGTTGAAGTAAAACATAATTAACGAGATTTAAAGACAGCTGACAAGTTACAAGTAACAGGTTACAAGTATCAGGTAATTAAGTGATTGCCTTTGTATTGACCTGTAACTTGCAACTTGTCCCCTGTAACTTTTTTTTTGACATTCTATTTTAACGATAAAAGGAGAATACTATGAAGCATTTAAGCGGTGTAAATCTTGGCGGTTTCTTTTCGCAGGTTAAGGACGATATATTCACGGACGCGCACCTTGACACTTTTATTACGGATAAAGACATCAAACAGATAAGGGACTGGGGATTTAATTCGCTGCGCCTGCCGGTTGATAATTTCTTTTTTGAAACAGCGCCGTTTAAATACGACGAATCGCGCCTTAAAAGGATTGACACGGTCATTTCATGGGCTGAAAAGAACGGCCTTGATGTTATTCTGGACCTTCATAAAGCGCCGGGACACTCTTTCGCGTTTAAAGAAAGGGAATCAAATAATATCTGGGACAAGTCGTCTGAAAGCAATAAGCGATTCCTTCATATATGGGATATGTTTTCAAAACGCTACGCTCAGCGCCCGAATATGCTTTTGGAACTTATGAACGAACCTGTGGCGCCCGAAGCTTCGCAGTGGAACGCCATATGTGATGACGCCATTGCGGTAATAAGAAAAAACGACAAAAATCACCCGATTATCGTGGAATCTAACCTGTGGGGTATGTGCAGGCAGTTTGAAAATCTTAAGAAATTTGACGATAATAATATAATATACAGCTTTCATTTTTACGAACCGATACTTATAACGCATCAGTTCGCGCCATGGGTTTCTTTTGTAATCTATGACATCTATAAAAAAGCTGTAAAGTACCCGGGCAGGCCCGAAGGCATAGGCAACGCCATAAAACTTACCGAAGAAAAAGACAATCAATTCTCTGAACTTCTGCGCGGACAGGACAGGATGTGGGATATAAACGAACTTGAAAAAGCCATGCAGCCGGTGTTTGACTTCCAGAAAAAATATGATGTACCTGTTTACTGCGGTGAATTCGGTGTCGTGGTTCTTGCGGAACCGGAAACAAGAAAAAACTGGCTTAACGACTTTATAACGCTTATGAAAAAACACAAAGTATCATATTCTTACTGGAGCTACAAAAATATGGACTTTGGAATAGTCGATTACACACAGCAGTATAAAGACAACCCCAATTATGACGCGCAGCGTCTGGATAAGAACACGTTAAAGGCGCTTCAGAATGGAATTCTTTAAGGTACTGCACAAATACAAACTTGCCCGCGCGTGCGAGATTAATACCGTCCACGGCACAATAAAGACACCGGTGTTTATGCCGGTGGGGACTCAGGCGACGGTCAAATTAATGACGCCTGAAGATATGTATTCAATGGGCACGGAGATTATTCTTGGAAACACATACCATCTGTTTTTAAGGCCCGGCATGGATATAATGAAAAAAGCGGGCGGCCTGCATAAATTCATGAACTGGAACAGGCCCATACTGACAGACAGCGGCGGGTTCCAGGTGTTCTCGCTTTCACAGTTCAGGAAAATTACGCCTGACGGCGTAAAATTCAAGTCGCACATTGACGGCGCCGAACACTTTTTAACCCCTGAATCCGTAATAGACATCCAGACAACCCTTGGAAGCGACATCATGATGGTCCTTGACGAATGCCCGCCGTATCCCGCGGAGCGCAAATATATAGAAGAATCGCTTGACCTTACTTTGGCGTGGGCCAAAAGGGCAAGGGATTATCACAAAAGCGACACAAGCTTTTTATTCGGCATCATCCAGGGCGGCGTGCACAGAGATTTACGCGAAAAATCCATGGAAGAACTTTTTAAAATGGATTTTCCCGGTTATTCAATCGGCGGCGTTTCAGTGGGCGAAGGCAAGGAACTTATTTATCAGGGAGTTGACTGGTGCGCGCCTTTTATGCCGGAAAACAAACCACGGTATTTAATGGGCGTTGGTACTCCGGAAGACATCTGGTACGCCGTTGAAAAGGGCGTTGATATGTTTGACTGCGTTTTTCCGACGCGCATCGCAAGAAACGGCGCGGTTTACACAAAAGAAGGGCAGATTTCGGTCAGAAACGGCGAATACAAAGAAGATTTCCGGCCAATGGACCCGGGCTGCGGATGTTATGCCTGCCAAAACTATACCCGCGCGTATATAAGGCACCTGTTTAACACTCATGAACTTCTGGGCATGAGGCTGACCACTTTACACAACATTTATTTCATGTTAAGATTGATGGACTTAATCAGAAAATCCATATTTGAAGACAGGTACGAAAAAGCAAAAGAGGAATTCTTCAGCTTATATAAGCTTAGAAGTTAGCAGTTTGCTGTTCTGACAGGGCACAATTGCACAAAAAAACGGAGGTTTTACATGCTTACAACATTGCTTTACGCAGCAGATTCAGCAGTACCCGCGGCCGGAGCCGTGCCGGGCCAGCCGTCAATGATCGCGTCTTTAATGCCGCTGGTTCTTATCTTTATAGTTTTTTATTTTATGTTCATAATGCCGCAGCGCAAAGAACAGAAAAAGTTAAAAGAAATGATGGCATCGCTTAAAGTGGGCGATAAAGTCATTACAAACGCGGGAATAGTGGGCACAATATCCAAAATCCTTGAAAAAGACGATATACTTGTCATAAAATCAGGAGAAAACACCACAATTAACGTGCTAAGGCCGTATGTTTCAAGAAAAATAGAAAAAGAAGAGGCTTCGCCGGTTCAGGCAGAGGAAACTAAAAAATAATGTCGGAATTCCGTAAGGATCCGCTAAGCAATCGGTGGATTATCACCCTTGATGATAAAAATTTCGTCCCTACAACGGGCAGGGCGCTTCCCGAGGACCTGCCCGTAAAAGACGACATCTGCCCATTCTGTCCCGGAAACGAAGACAAGACAGGCAAGGAAATTCACAGGGTTTCACAGCCAAAAGACGGCTGGTCCATACGGGTAATTCCAAATAATAACCCTTACCTTCAGGTTGAAACCCAGCTTAAGAAAAAAGGCGATGCTGTTTACGACATTATAGCCGGCACAGGCGCCAACGAAGTAATTATAGAAACTCCAGCCCATAACGCCGATTTGGAAAACTTAACAGATGCGCACGCGGCGGAACTTATAAAGGTTTACAGGGCAAGGATGTCCGACCTTTTAAAAGACGACAGGCTTGAATATATCCTGATATTCAAAAATAAAGGCTCACGCGCAGGCGCAAACCTTGCGCATCCGCATTCGCAGTTAATGGCTATGCCGGTAATTCCGAAGACCATATCCGACGAAATGGCAGAGGCGCAGCAGTATTACGGGTTTAAAACCCGCTGCCCGTTCTGCGATACACTGGAATCAGAGCTTGCTTCACGTTCCAGGCTTGTAAAAGAGACGGAAAATTTCATAAGTTTTGTCCCGTTTGCCTCAAGGACGCCTTTTGAAATGTGGATAATGCCAAAACACCACACAAGCCATTTTCACCACATAAATGACAACATGTGCGCTCAGCTGGGTAGTTTACTTAAAGATTCAATTACAAGGGTCAACAAGGCCCTAAATTACCCTCCGTACAACTATATGATACATACCGCGCCCTCCAAATCGCCTGACATACCTTTTTTCCACTGGCATATTGAAATCCTGCCCAGGGTAAAAAGCATAGCAGGGTTTGAATGGGGAAGCGGTTTCTACATTAACCCCACACTGCCCGAAGAATCCGCGGAATACTTAAGGGGGCTTTAATGCCTGCGCCTGAGGACAGGATACTTACCGTATCCGAGGTCTCTGTAATTGTTAAAGAGTTACTTGAAGGCGGGCTTAATAACGTATGGATTAAAGGTGAAATATCGAATTATTCAACACCTTCTTCAGGCCATGTTTACTTTACCTTAAAGGATAATGACAACCAGATAAAGGTGGCATATTTCAGGGGCGCGTCAAAATGCAATAAACTTGGGATTGAAGACGGCAAGGAGATAATGGTTTTCGGAAGGGTCTCGGCCTATGGCAAGCGCTCTGAATACCAGCTTATCGCGTCTGAAATACAGGTAACCGGAGTTGGAGCATTACTTGTAGAATTCGAGAAATTGAAGAAAAAACTCAGCGATAAAGGTTTGTTTAAAGAAGAACATAAACGCGAAATTCCTTATCCGCCAAACAGGATAGCCATTGTCACAAGCCCGTCCGGCGCGGCAATAAGGGACGTTATTAAGATACTTAAAAAAAGATATAACGGGCTTTATGTGCTTGTCTATCCCGCGCTAATGCAGGGCGATGAAGCCCCCAAACAGATAATTAACGCCATAAAGGATATAAATGAGCAGGGCGGATTTGACGTCATTCTGCTTACCAGGGGCGGCGGTTCAATGGAAGATTTATGGGCTTTTAACGACGAAAACCTTGCTTATGCCATTTATGAATCGGAAATACCGGTAATTTCAGCCGTCGGCCATGAAATTGACTTTACAATAGCGGATTTTACAGCTGACAGGCGCGCGCCCACTCCTTCAGGCGCCGCGGAAATGCTTGTGCCGGACAAAGAGGAAATACTTCACAGGATAACGGTCATTAAGGACAGAATTGCGTCTTCGCTTGAATCAATTGTAAGCCTTGGAGAAGAAAGGCTTTTAAAACTGATGCAGAGATACGGTTTTAAAATGCCTTTTAAGATTTACGAAGAATCATCGCGCACTCTGGACGACTTAAAAGAACAGATGAAAAAAGCGCTGTCAGGCAGTGTTGACGAAACAGGCGCGGAGCTTAAACTGCTTAAGGAAAAACTTCAGCTTTTAAATCCGCTTGCGGTGCTTAAAAAAGGGTATTCGGTTGTTTATGACTCTTCAACAGGCAAAGTTGTAACAGATGCCGCTGCATTAAAAGCGGGCGATAATTTAGATATAAAAACCTATAAAGGCAGGATAGCCGCAAAGGTCAGCGGAATAAAAAAAGGCGTATAACCGGAGGGCATAATGGCAAAAAAAGCGCAGGAAGAAAAAACAGGTTTTGAAGTTTACCTTAAAGATATAGAAAAAATAGTGGATGAACTTGAATCAGGCGAATTGTCGCTTGATGACGCCATAGCGCGTTATGAAAAAGGGATGGCGCTGGCGGAGAAGTGTGAAAAATCCCTTAAAGAAGCAAAAATGAAGATAGAACTTGTAAAGAAAAAGACTGCCAAAGGGCTGGAAACAGAAAACTTTGAGGAAGAGGATGGGGAAGAGCAAGAGGATGAGGATGAGGACAAGGAAGACGGCGATGACAACGGCGGGAAATTGTTTTAATAAACTGATATGGAGATAATATGAAAAAATTGATGCACGAACTTATTAAAATGACTGATGACGCGCTTAAAATATACCTTAACAATCAAAAAGGCCATCCGGCGCGTATTTACAAGGCTATGCAATACAGCGTTTTTGCCGGCGGAAAACGGTTAAGGCCTGTTTTGTGCCTTATGGCCGCAAAAGCGTGCGGACTTTCATATAAAGACGCGCTTCCTGCCGCGTGCGCCCTTGAAATGATTCACACGTATTCGCTGATACACGATGACCTTCCCGCCATGGATAATGACGATTTAAGGCGCGGCAGGCCCACATGCCATAAAAAATTTGATGAAGCAACAGCAATACTGGCAGGCGACGCGCTTTTAACAAAGGCCTTTGAAACCGCTTTATCCGCGACAGTTAATAAGAATACCCATAAAACCGCCCTGGCGGCAGCTATGGAAATAGCAAAAGGCGCCGGAGCCGAAGGAATGGTTGGCGGGCAGATGGCGGATATTGAAAACGAAGGAAAAAAGCACACAAAAAAGGCGCTGTTTTATATTCACGGCCACAAAACAGGGTCATTGATAACCGCTTCAGTGGTTTCGGGCGCGGTTCTTGCCGGAGCAAGCCCGGAAAAAGTAAAATTATTCAGAACTTTTGGCGAAAAAATAGGCCTTGCTTTTCAGATTGCCGATGACATTCTTGACGAAACCGGCGACGAAAAAAAAATGGGGAAAAAATTAAGAAAAGACAGCGGCGCGGGCAAGCTTACCTGGCCCGCGGTATTCGGCCTTGAAAATTCACGCAAAAAAGCTTATAAATTACTCTTTGAAGCAAAGGAAATTTTAGGTAAAATAGATAACACTGCCGGGCTTTGCGCTTTGGCGGACATGTTTGTAAACAGAACACACTAAGGAGATTTATAATGGATTCGTTTATTTACGGGCTGCAGTCGCTGTGGGATATCCTGATTATAATAATCACCCATAAGATTTTTTATACCACCTTTATCTGCTGGTTCGCGGCGCAGTTTATTAAATTCGCGCTTAACCTGATTCTGCGCGGTAAAATAAATTTTCACCTGCTGGTGGGGACAGGCGGAATGCCTTCGTCGCATACCGCTACGGTTGTTGCGGTTACAAACGCGGTAGGCATGCATTCGGGGTATGATTCCGCTGTGTTTATGGTGGCGCTTTGCTACTGCATAGTTGTAATAAGCGACGCGATGGGCGTAAGAAGGGCGGCCGGCAAACAGGCCGCGGTGTTAAATAAAATGATGGATGAATTCGGGCAGCACAAATTTTCGGCGGAACGCTTAAAAGAGCTTCTTGGCCATACGCCGCTGGAAGCAATTGCCGGCATATTAATAGGCCTTTTCCTGTCTGTAATCATATATAACCTGTAAGATGGACAAATATACTGTTTTAAACAAAGTCAGCAACCCGGCTGACATAAAAAAACTAAACGCCGCGGAGCTTAACACCCTTGCCGCGGAAGTCCGTTCATACATGACTGATGTGGTTTCCAAAAACGGCGGCCACCTTGCGTCGTCGCTTGGTTCCGTTGATGTCACAATAGCGCTTTTAAAATGTTTTGACCTGCCCGAAGATAAAATTATCTGGGACGTAGGGCATCAGGCGTACGGTTTTAAGATTTTAACCGGAAGAAAACACGCGTTTAAAACTCTGCGCCAATACGGCGGTATTTCGGGTTTTTTAAAACGCGATGAAAGCAAATACGACGCTTTTGGAGCAGGCCATACTTCCACTTCAATATCCGCGGCAATGGGTTTTGCAAAAGCGCGTGATATAAACAAAAAAAATAATTACATCACGGCTGTAATAGGCGACGCTTCCGTGGCAAACGGCATGGCGCTTGAGGCCATGAACCACATAGGATCCGAAAAGACCGATATGCTTATTGTCATCATAGACAACGAAATGTCAATTTCGCCCACAGTCGGCGCTTTATCAACCCACTTAAATAAAATAATTTCAGGAAAATTTTATAACGAACTGCGCGCGTCCGCAAAAAACGTCATTGAAAAAATTCCAAAAATAGGCGTGCCGGCTTCGCACGTAATCAAGCACCTTGAAGAGGGGGTAAAATCAATATTCTCCCGCGGCATTATATTTGAAGATTTAGGATTCATGTGCTACGGCCCGATAGACGGGCATGATATTGAATTGTTGTGCTTTGCCATAAACAATATGAAAATGATTAAAGGCCCTAAGATTCTTCACGTTATCACCAAAAAAGGCAAAGGGTATGAACCCGCGGAAAAAAGCCCGACTTTATTCCACGGAATAGGCAGCTTTGACAGGGAAACAGGCGTGCCTGTAAAATCAAAATCAGCCTCGCCTTCATATTCTTCCGTATTTTCGGAAAAACTTGTTAAACTTGCGTCCGCAAATAAAAAAATAATAGCAATCGTTGCGGCAATGATTGAAGGTACAAACCTTACAAAATTTAAAGAAAAGTTTCCTGAACGTTTTTTTGATGTCGGCATCGCGGAAGAACATGCCGTTACGTTTGCGTCCGGGCTTGCCGCCGCCGGGTTTAAGCCCGTTGTCGCGGTATATTCAACCTTTATGCAGCGCGCATATGACCAGATTATCCACGACGCGGCCATGCAGAAACTTCCGGTAATTTTCGCGCTTGACCGCGCCGGCATAGTTGGCGAAGACGGGCCCACGCATCACGGCGCTTTTGACATAGCGTTTATGAGAACCGTCCCCGGCATGGTGGTTATGGCGCCTTCTGACGCGGCAGAGCTTGAAAAATTGATGCAAACCGCAGCAGAATATAACGGCGGGCCGGTAAGCATAAGGTTCCCCCGCGGAGAATCATGGGTATTGCAATCAAAAGAAAAAAAACCGGTTAAAATAGGGCAGGCAAGAATAATAAAAACCGGCAAATCACTGACAATTGTGTGCCTTGGCAGCCCGCTTTTAGAAGTGATAAAAGCCGTTAAAGCTGTTGAGAAAAAAAGCCGCGTAAAAATAGAGATAATTGACGCGCGTTTTGCCAAACCGATTGATGTTAATACCATTAAAACTTCCGTTAAGAAAACAGGAAAACTTATAACGATTGAGGAAGGCGCGATAGAAGGCGGTTTTGGGCAGGCGTTGATAACAGGGCTTCATCAGGCCGGACTTGATAAATTTGAATCATCGGTGATGGCAATGCCGGACCATTTCGCGGGACAGGGAAAAATGACACAGGTCAAGCACGACTGCGGGCTGGACAGCGCCGCAATTGAAAAACAGATAATAAAAATGGTTATTAAAAGCAAATAAGGACGGTTTAAAGTCATGCTTTCAAGTTTAAAAATACAGAATTACGCCCTTTTAAAGGAAATTCAGGTTGATTTTCATCCCGGACTCAATATATTAACCGGCGAAACAGGCGCGGGAAAATCCATTATAATCGGCGCGCTTAACATAGCGGCAGGAGAGCGCGGATACGTTGAAAATATCCGCACGGGCGAAGAAAAAGCCGTAATAGAAGCGGTTTTTGACCTTTCAAAGAATCCCGAATTGACAAAAATAATAAACGGCGCGCTTGACGACGCCGGCATAGAGCCATCGCAGGATATTCTTGTGATAAAAAGGGAGATTAACCGAAGTTCCAAGGGCAGGATTTTCATAAACAATAATGCCGCTTCCTTATCGCTTCTTCAGCAGATAGGTTCTTACCTGATTGACATTCACGGCCAGCACGAACACCAGTCGCTTTTAAAAAGCGAAGTCCATATAGGCCTGCTGGACGCGTACGCGGGCGCCGGCCCTGCCGTGTCAAAAATTTCGCAGCTCTACGCGCGGCTTATGGAAACAGAGGGTGAGATTAAAAGGTTAAACAGCCTTGAATCTGAAAAACAGGAAAAACTTGATATTATCAATTACAGGGTGGCGGAACTTGAAAACGCGGCGCTTGTTTCGGACGCGGAACTGGAAGATTTAAACGCGTCGCGCGAAAAAATGGCGCATTCGGAATCCCTTAAAAGTTCGGTTAATTCCATAATAACAGCACTTTCGCCCGCTTCCGCGGATATGGAAGGCGACGGCGCCATTGAATTTCTGGACAAAGCAAAAGCGCATATGGAAGAAGTGGCGGAAATAGACAAAAAAGCCGCGCAGGAACGCATAGCAATGATAGAAGACGCGCTTATAAAAGCAGAAGAGGCAAAAAGTTTCTTTCTTGAATACGCCGATACTGTGGAATTTGACAAGGATATCCTTTCACAGACAGAAGACAGGATAACGCTTATTGAATCCCTGATGAAAAAATATAAAAAAGAAAATGTGGCAGCGCTTATTAAATACGAGAAGGAACTCTCGGAGGAAAAAAAGAAAATAGAGCTTAACTCCGGCGCTATCGCGGAAAAGGAAGCGGAACGCAAAAAACTGCTTAAGGAACTTACCGCCTTATCCGCCGAACTGTCGGATCTGCGCCATAAGAAGTCAGTTGAACTTGGCGCGAAAATAGAGCAGGAATTAAAAGGCCTTGGCATATCCAAAGCCTCGTTTGATGTGCGCGTGACAGAGCCGGAAACGGACAACGCCAGAATTTTCGCCGAAATAAAAGGCAAAAAAGTAAGGCTTTCCTCGGATGGCATCAATGAAGTTGAATTTATGATTTCCTTAAACGCCGGCGAAGAATTAAAACCGCTTGTCCGCGTCGCGTCCGGCGGCGAAGTGTCAAGAATAATGCTTTCTGTCAAAAATATACTTTCTTCGGCTGATATAATTCCGGTTTTGGTCTTTGACGAAATTGATACCGGTATAAGCGGCAAGATAGCGCAGGCAACAGGAAAGAAATTAAAGGAAATTTCCAAAAAAAAGCAGCTTATCTGCATAACGCATTTGCCGCAGATAGCGGCCTTCTCAGACACCCATTTCTCGGTCGCTAAAGGGACGCAGGACGGCAAGACACATACAACCATCAACCTGCTGACGTCAAAAGAAAAAACGGTTGAAGTGGCAAAACTGTTAAGCGGCGAAACCGTCACCGACGCGTCTTTAAAAGCCGCGCAGGACCTTATAAATGAAGCAGTCTGACAGGCTCGCGCGATGCAGCTGATTCTTGCGGCAATATCACTGGCCCTTATGGGGCTGTATATTATCACCTCTCCGCCGACAATTTATTTCGGCGACAGCGGCGAACTTGCCGCGGCCGCGTATAATCTTGGAATAGGCCATCCGCCCGGCTACCCGTTATTTACCCTTATGGAAAAACTTTTTTCCCTTATTCCGGCGGGGGACATCGCTTTTCGAATGAACCTTATGTCGGGCTTTTTCGGAGTGCTTGTTTTTCTTCTTATATACCTTACAGTTAAAGAGGTAATAAAATATACACGTTCAGGCTCCGCGCGCGAAAAAGACAATATCGCGGAATTTACGTCAATATTAACCGGCCTTATATATGTCCTGTCCGCGGTATTCTGGGAGCAGTGCCTTAACATCAAAGGCGGCATTTACACAATGGCGCACTTTGGCTATATGCTTGCAATTTTCTCGTTTGTTAAATACGCGGCGGGCAGGGAATTAAAGTGGTTTTATCTGCTTGCTTTTACATGCGGCCTTCTGCCGGTTTTGCATCAGACCACGCTTGTCCTTGTGGCAGCCGCTGTTGTGTCAGCGTTCATATTGGGACGAAAAAGACTTACCGCGCTCAATTACGCGGCGGCAGCGGGTATCCTGCTGTTTATGCTTGTTACGCCTTATATATACATGTTTATAAGAAATTATCCCAACTCTTCGGTGGTGTGGTTTGAAATACGCTCATTTGAGAATATCCTGAACCATATCTTAAGAAAATCATATCTTAACCTTGCCGCTGTTCCGCTTTCATTAAACTCGGCGGGGTTAAAAACTTCGCTGTATCTTCAGCAGCTTTTCACGCAGTACAACGTATTTGTTATATTCATGTTTTTTGGTTTTTTCGCCCTGTTTAAAAAAAATAAAACGCTGTTTTTTACAGCCGCGGGTTTTATTCTTGTTAACTACTGCGCGCTTATCTATTTTACAGACAATACTTTTTCACCTGTCTTTATCTACGTCAACAGGGCGTTTTACCTGTTAAACGATATGATACTTGTGACAGCGGGCGGGCTTGGCTTATATTTTGCCGTAAACCTTTTACACAAAAAGCAGGGAATTAACAGCGTTTTTTCGCTGTCGCTTGTATCAATTATCCCTTTAATCATGCTGCTTTCAAATTTTCAGATAAACAACCATTCGCGCAAATTTTTTGCCTATGACCACGCCGTCAACATATTGAAATCGCTTAAACCGGGCGATATTTTCTTTTCAAAAACAGACCAGCCGTCATTTAATATTCAGTACCTGAGATTTGTCAAAAACAAATACACGGACATAAAAACCTATGACGGCTATGGCAATACCCTTGATATGTCAATTTACAGCCATATCCCAAGAAAGAAACTGACTTCCGCGGCCCAGAAAGAAATTGAAACAAAAATAGTCCTTGATAATCCGGGAAGGGTGTATAACTTTGATATGGTCGCGTATCCGGAATTAAACCTATATTCGGCCAAATACGGCATAATGGGCAAAATACTCCCGCAGGGAATGTCCGCGCCCGGCGATAAAGAAGCGCTTCAGGTTGCCGTGATAAGGGATTACTATTTCAACCATAAGCTTGATTATTTCTACAGGGAAACAATGGCAAGATATTTCTGCCGAATGGCGCAGTACGCGATGCGCGATAAAGATACGGAGAAAGCGCGTATGTATCTGACAGAAGCAGAACATATAGCCCGGGATTCGGCCGTTATAATAAAACTTATAGCTTCCGTATATTTCTATGAAGCGATGGATTTGGGGGCCACTGTTCAGTACCTTGAAAAAGCGGTCCTTATGAATCCTTATGATTTTTCCGCTTTAAGGCTGATGGTATTTATATACAGCAAAGCAACTCCGCCGGCGGTGCCGCAGATGATTAAATGGATGGAATTTGAATACAAATATCAGTCAGATGCGGCGGCAAAAGCGGAACTTTCCGAAAAGATAAGAAGATTAAGATCCGGGGAAATGATTAATATCACTCCACAGCAGGGTAACGGCGGGCTGTAAAACATATCCGGCGCGCAAGATTAGATTATTTACATTTTAAATCCTTCCTGTTAATATATTAAAAATAAAAACCGCCGGAGGAATACAAGTGACCGTTAAAGAATACCTTAAAATAGACAGTGACATAAGAAAAAAAACATCATGCGCTTCGCCATCCTGTTTTATAAGTTTTTTCAGGGATAAAAAGAAATTCGAATCTGCTGCATCCGCGGCGGACAAAGCCCTTGCCGCAAACCCTTCTGACTGCGACGCGCTTTTGTTAAAGGGCAAACTTCTTGCTTCGTCCGGAAGTTTTAAACAGGCAGAAGAAATTTTTAAAGCAGGGCTTCTTGAATCAAAGGATAAAAACCTGTTTCTGTTTATGACTGCTGACATTCAGTTTAATACCGGCGACATTAAAACCGCACTTGAAACAATAAACGGCGCATCCGCGGATTATCCGCACGCGCATCTTATGCGGGGAAGGGTTTATTTCGCGTCAGATAATATTGAGGAAGCGGAAAAAGAGTACAAAAAAGCCATAAAATCAGTAAAAAAATGCGCCGAAGCGCGCGTGGGCCTTGGCGGAATATATGTAATAGAAGGAAATCTTAAAAAAGCGGCTGCCGAACACCGTGCCGCAATTGCCGAAAGCCCCAATTATCCCGATGCCCGTTCCGGTATGGGCTGGATCTGCTACTTTATGGAAGATTATAAAACCGCGGAAAAACATTTTATTAAATCAGTGTCATTGAATCCCACGCAGCCGGATAATTATATCGGGCTTGGCTGGGTGTATTACAAACTTGGCCGCTATGAAGACGCTGAAACCGAATTTTTAAAAGCGTCAAAAATCAATTCCAAAGACCCGGACGCTTTTATAGGGCTGGGCTGGTCGTATTATCAGAAGCGCGCCGAGAACAGGGCAAACCTTCTTGAAGCTGAAAGTTATTTTAAAAAAGCGGTGGAGCTTAATCCGGATTATGCCGACACGCATATCGGCCTTGGCTGGGCGTGTTCGGAGCTTGACAGGTTAAAGGAAGCGGAAAAAGCGTTTGATTCCGCCCTTGAAATACACCCTGAATATGATGATGTTTACGTCGGGCTGGGCTGGGTGCATTATAAAAACAGAAAATTTTCCGAAGCTGAAAAGTGTTTTTTAAAAGCGCAGGAACTTGACCCGAAAGACCCTGATTCTTCCGTAGGCCTTGCGTGGGTCGCGTTTATTCAGGATGAATATGCAGAAGCTGAAAAACAATTCTTAAGCGCCCTTAAAAAGAATCCCGGACACAGGGAAGCCGCGGTGGGCCTTGGGGAAGTATACTTAAAAACAGGGAAAAACAAAAAAGCCGCAAAATATCTTGGCAAAATAAAAAGCCCGGGAATTAAAACAACAATCGGCAAACAGATCTGATTTATTTCCTTTTAAGGTCCGCAAGTATTCTTTCAGCGTCCGGCCTTTGTTTAAAATCAGGTTTTCTGATAAGCAGCTCTTCAAGGGCGGCAACAGCCTCGTTTTTCTCGCCAAGCGCGGCAGCTGTAACGCCGATGTTGTAAAGGCATTCATAAAAATCCGGCTTGAATTCAATTGAACGTTTGTAGTGATACTGCGCGTTTTTATAATCCCCGGTGCCGAATAACACATTTCCCAGGGTGAAATTGGCAACAGCGGCAAGCTGTTTGTCATACATTTCAATTTTTTCAAGCATCGGAATAATCATATCGCCGCGGCCTGTCTTCATGTAAAGGTCCAGCAAATTGTTATAAAAAAGCGCGGTGACAGGCGCGCGTTTTACGGCCTGCAGATAATTTTCTTCGGCAATGGCGTAATATTTGGGGTCATAATTCTCTGCCAGAAGGGTGTCAACACGGCCAAGATTGCCCCAGTAATATGAATTCATGGGATTCAATTCCGAACCTCTTTTGTACGCTTTTTCCGCAAGCATCAGAAGTTTAACCTTGTTATCCTTATCGTTGTACATCATGGCGTATCTTTCATACGCAAGGCCAAGATAGACGTGATATTTAACTTCGCCCGGGCATTTTTTCACGGAAGCTTTGTGTTCTTCAATCGCAAGGTCCCACCTGTTCTGAATACCGCCTAAAAGCTTGCCCCTGTTGTAATTTACGTCAGCGCTGTAAAAATTATACGCGCGCTGCGCCCCAAACAGGGCAAGGGCTACTGCCGCAACCTGCAGGACAGGTATAAATCCCGCGGCTTTTTTTCTGTCATAAATGGAATAAACGCGGGTGCGCGCCGGTTTAAGCGCAGCCATATCAAAAGTATGCACGGCTAATATAAGATAAAAAGCGATGTTAATGGCAGCCACGCCAAAACTGAACATGTTCTGGACAATGTAAGCCGTGAAAGCGGAGAAAAAACCAAGCGATATTAATCTGTAATTATCATCCGTAATTTTCTTAAATGACCTGTACCAGCATAAAAAATAAGCGTAAATGATATACAGATAAATACCAAGGCTTATAAGCCCCATTGTTGCCGCAATGTTTAAAGGTTCATTATGCGCGGTCCTTGAAGAAACATTGGCGCCGTCTATCTGCGCGAATTCAGCGCCCTCATAGGCGGGGAATACGGATTTGAATGTGTCAACGCCATAGCCCAGAAGGGGCCTGTCTTTTATCATTTTAATTGCGGGTTCCCAGATATGAAGCCTGGATTGTTTAAGGCTTCCCGGAATATCGGCTATTGAAGATGCTATCCTGTTTGTGGCGTCTTTACCCACTGTAAGGCTTAAAATTACGGCAATTACAAGCACCGCGGAAACAGCCATAAACCATATTTTGTGGGAACTGACCGCCTTTATAAGCCCGCCGTTTACGGCGGAGCTTTTCATGAAAACCTTAATTCCGTAAATAATAAAAACAAGCATTGAAAAAACAAAGCCTAAAAACGGCCCGCGGCTCTGGGTGCCAAACAGCGCTATGTATTCGCCCACAAACAAAAGCGCAAGCAGCGCCATGTATCCTTTTTTCCCGGCTTTGGCCGCCTGTATAAAAAATGACACGGTAAGCGGTATAGCCATAATAATAAACGCGCCAAGAAAATTGGGATTGCCCATGCTTGCAAAGTAACGCCCCTTGATAACCGAAGCATCGCTCCATTTTATAAAGTCATAACCGGCAAACTGCATTAAAGCGTATGCCGTAATAAACAAGCCGGAAAGGCAAAGCGCGTAAGCCGCGTATAAAACGTGCTTTCTTGTTTTAATGAATCTGGAACCGATAAAATACAGCGCCGCGTAGTTAAGGTTTGAAAGGGAACCTGCAAAGTTTTCATATTCTCCGCGGAAACTTAAGTGCGGGGAAAAACTGGTAAAGGTGGTTATGATGTTCATTAAGGCCCACAGCAGGACCGGGATATCAAGAGGCATAAGTTTAAATTCAACAGTGCCTTTCGCGAATATTTTTGCAAGCCATACGCCGAACATTAACGATGTAAGAACCCTTAAAAGGGTAAGTTTGGGAAGTTCAAACTGGTCGTATGAGCGTATATTAAAGAATAAAGGGACAATAAATACTGCAAGCAAAAGCAGCCATAGTATCACATTGTCATAAATAGCAGTGTTTAACTGCGGTGTATTATCTTTAAAATTCTTATTTTTACCCATTTTTTCCTCCGTTTTCAGTTCCTGTAAAATCATAACAGTATAAATACAGTTCTATCATTAGTCAATTCAAATTAAAGTGCGTTGTTTAGGTTATATTTTTGCTCTGGTAGACGCGGGTCTTCAGCCCGCGGCAGTTGATTAGTTTTTGTAAGGAGTTATTTAGCTTAAAACTCAATAAAACAAATTGACACTCAAAAGACGCAAGGCTTATAATTAAGAAAAACATTTAGGGTAATCAGAGGAGTTAAGTTGATTAATTTTGAGAATACAGAAAACGGAAAAGAAACAGTATTTAGAGTGTTAATTTTGGTTTTTCCTTTTTGGTATCTTTACGTCTATAATTATTTCATATATTTTTCCTTGAAGTTTATAACAGATGTGATTGGTATAGTTTTAGTTTCCTTTTCGCCGGTAGTTTTGTACGTAATTTTATCGATAATTTTTTTCATCAAATATACATTTAAAAAGAATCTTATTACTGCAATAATTTTTTTTGCACTATATATTCCCTGGATTATAATTTTAGTGTTTTTGTCTTTTTTTCACGGTCTAAATTAAAAAATCCGATATAATATATAGTATTATTCCGGATGAGATTCAGGTTGTTTGATAAATTATACCAGGAGCTTTTATGAAACTTAAACTTTATCAGATAGATTCATTCGCGGATAATGTATTTAAAGGCAATCCGGCTGCGGTTGTACCGCTTGGCAATAAATGGCTTAAAGATTCCGTTATGCAACATATAGCCGCGGAAAATAACCTGTCAGAGACTGCTTTCTACATCAAAAAGGGTTCCAAATTCCATATACGCTGGTTTACCCCCTTAAAAGAAGTCGCTCTTTGCGGGCACGCCACGCTTGCTTCGGCTTACGCGGAGTTTTTTATAAGGAAAAATAAAAGCTATTTTATTGTTTTTGACTCCCAAAGCGGCGAACTTAAGGTGAAAAAAGACGGCAAAAAGCTTGTAATGGATTTTCCGGCTGACAAAATCAAAAAAATAACAGCTCCAAAATCATTTGCCGGCTGCCTTAATAAAAACCCTGTGGAAATATACGAAGGGTCGTTTGATTATATGCTTGTATTTAAAACTGAAAAGGATATTAGGGAAATGAAACCGGATTTTCTGAAAATGGCGTCCATAAATACCCGCGGAATAATTGTTACGGCGCCGGGCGAAAAAAGCGATTTTGTGTCGCGTTTCTTTGCGCCGGCGTTCGGGATAAACGAAGACCCTGTCACAGGCTCCGCGCATACCGCGCTTACCCCATACTGGTCCAAAAGGCTTAACAAAAAATCGCTTACAGCGCGTCAGCTTTCAAAACGGGGCGGTATTTTGTGGTGCGAAGATAAGGGCGTAAGGGTGCAAATAGCAGGCAGCGCGGTTTTATACTTAAAAGGAACAATTGCCGTTAGATAAACCTTTGGTTTCGCTTTGGTGAAATCTTATATAAATTCAGAAACAACACTTATAAAGGAGCTAAAATGAAAAAATTAATTTCAGGTTTGTTTTTTGCAATGATTTTTCTGGGAATTCTGTTTTACGGATGCAATAAAAATAATCCCGCTCCGGCTTCTCCGTCCGCCGCGGAGGGCGAAAACACATCAACAGTAACTGCCACAGTTAGTATCACAGCAACTGCCACGGTTACTGTAACGGTAACTGTAACCCCGGTTCTGCCTTTAAATATTTCCTGGTGCAGTATTCAGTTTCCGAACAGCGTAAGCGTATCTGCGGGCGAATCATTCGGCGTATGGGGAAGGGTTTACGAAGATGAAGTGACCAATATAACAGACTACGGCGCCTGCGACAGTTTTGGAGTTATTGAAGCACAGTTTGGTTATGGGCCTGTTGGTTCGGCCGTTTTATCTTATACATGGACAGACGCGTCATGTAATGCGGCATCTACTCTTGATCAGTCAAACCTTGATGAATATAGTGCGTATTTGGCATTATCCGCGCCCGGAATTTATGAAGGGCTTTATCGTTTCAGGCTGAATGGAGGGCCTTATTATTATGCCGCGGATTCAGCCGGGTCTTTGGCGGTTACAGACCCTTCGTTTATCCCGAACAGGCTTCAGGTAACAATATATTAAAAATATATGCCGCAGCGCTTTTTATATTTGGCGGGAATAATTGCCGCAAAATAACCTTAAAAAACCTTTGCGCCTTTAAATGTCTTTTTACCGTAAACTTCAATTATTGACAAATGGATTTCATTCTGTTAATCTGTTAAAACAGCTTAAAAAACAAGCGGTTTTAAGGAGAATACATGGAAAAACTATCTAAATTTTTATTATTTACATTGATAATATCCGTATTTACAATGGCGAACGCGTTTTCACAGTCCGAACCCGACCCTTTTGCCGTTGACAACAACAGGGTAAGCGCGTCCGACCTTCTTGATGAAATGGAAGATCCCGAAGCTCTTCCTGCCGAAGACACAAATGCCGCAAATGGCGCCAATACACAGCAGGCCGAATCGGCAGCAGATGATGAGGCGTCGCTTGATGACATATTAAACGAAGAAGGGCCTGATGCCACAACCCCTGATGTGCAGGGCGCGATGACTGAAGGCACCGAAGGCATGACTCAGCAGCAAACCGGCGAGGGCATAACAGCGGAAACACCGGAAGAAGTGACAGGAACAGCGGTTTCGGAATCGGAACAGATGTTTAAAAGCGAAGAAGCGGTTTTAAAAGACAAAGAAATGACCAAGGAACAGATACAAAAAGATGTTGAACTGCTGTATGCAGAAGGAAAAAAATATTATGACGTGGAAGATTATGAAGGCGCGGCGGAAATATGGGGCCGCATCATTACAAACTATCCCACGGCTTCCGGACTTTTTACCATACGTTATTCAATAGCAAACGCGTACGAATTTTCACATCAGTACGACAAGGCAATTCAGCAGTATCAAAGGGTGCTTGCGGAAAAACCAAAAGAAGAAATCGCTGTTGAAGCCGCTTACAGGCTTGGCGGATGTTACGCCAAACTTGAAAAATGGCAGTACGCGATGGAAGTTTATAAGGATATTATCCGCAAACAGGGCATGTCCAACGCGCGTTCATCAAGGGCTTATTTTAATATGGCGCTTGTCTATATGAAACAGGGTAAATTTAAAAGGGCTGAAACCATTTACAGGAATATCATCAGGTATTATCCAAATACAGCGTCGGAAATCCAGGGCCGTTTTAATCTTGCATCCCTTTTATCGCAGACGCACAGGTATAAAAACGCCATTAACGAATACAAACTTATCAACTACAAGTTCAAAGACACGGACTGGGCGCCCATGGCGGCTATGCACATAGGCGACACATACAAACTTTCCGGGGATATAAAAAGCGCAAAGGATGCATATTCAAGGATTCTTTACGAATACTACAACAAAGAAATATATGTGAACCAGGCAGAACAGAGAATAGAAGCCCTTAAACACCATAAAGAAATAGAGCAAAAGGTCTATGGGGAATAATAATTTAAAAATACCTTTACTTGCACTTTTAATACTGTTTTCATTTTCGTGCGTCCTGCTGGCGGAAGACCCGTTTAAATCCGCGGAAAAACTTACCGCTCAGGGCAAATACGAAGAAGCATTAAAACTTTACCGAACAATACGAGCCACATATAAAGGCGCTGACTGGGAACTGCAGGCAAGGCAGGGCATTGCCAAAACTTATGAAAAAAAAGGCGACCTTGAAACCGCCTGTACTGAATACAAAGACATCTACACAAAATATCCCGGCACAAACCAGGCAGCGGACGCAATTTTGTCCTTCGCGAGGCTTAAAACAGCCCTTAAAGACCGCAATGGCGCCCTTGAGGCGTACAAACTTTACCACAACAACTTTGCCCGCGGGGAATACCGCTCGCTTGCTTATTTCAACATGGCTTCCATCTACAGGGAAGCGGGCAATCCCAATGCCGCGCTTAAAATTTACAATGAAATAATCAATAACTACCCTGAAGATATCTGGATACACGGATGGGCAGCGGTTTATTCAGGGGATATTTACGCGGCACAGAAAGAATATGACAAAGCCATAGAATCATATTCGAAAACAATAAAAACCAAAGAAAACGGTTTTCTTGCGGGGCTTTCGGAACTTCACAAAGGCCAGGCGTTTATAGAAAAGAAAGACTTTGATTCGGCTGAAGAAACATTCCAGACACTTCTTAAAAACACAAACCAATTTACGGAAGAAGCGCTTATCGGGCTTGGCCGCGCGCAGATGGGAAACGGCGAACCCGTGCTGGCAAAAGAGGTTTTTCAGTCGGTGGGAGACCTTTTCCCGGATTCTGTCTGGAAGGTTTACGCCGATAAAAAAATAGCCGAGATAAACGAACTTTTAAAAAAACAGAAGTAAAAAGCCACGCGATAATCCGGCAGCCGCGATAACCGCGGCCGCCGTTTTTTTTTGAACGCTTTAAACTTTTTCAGGAGCATAAATGGCAGAACTGACGCCGATGATGAAACAGTACCTGGAGATTAAAAACAGGAACAAAGACGCGATACTTTTTTTCCGCCTGGGCGATTTTTATGAAATGTTCGGCGAAGACGCGGTAACAGCGTCGCGCATACTGCAGATAGCGCTTACATCGCGCGGGTCCGGCGAAGACCGCAAAAACAAGATGCCCATGTGCGGCGTGCCTTTTCACGCGGCCAACAATTATATTTTAAAACTTATTAACCACGGCCTTAAAGTCGCCATATGCGAACAGGTTGAAGACCCAAAGGATGCCAAAGGCATAGTAAAACGCGAAATCATAAAGATAATCACCCCCGGCACCGTGCTGGAAGACGCGGCGCTTGAAAAGAAATCAAACAATTACATACTATCAATATTGCCCGCAAAGGATTCCGCCGGGCTTGCCTACATTGACGTGTCCACCGGCGAGTTCTGCGTGATGGAAATTTCAACGTCAAACGGGTTTGACAGGCTTATTGATGAAACCGAAAGGATAGCGCCTTCCGAAATACTGATACCGGAAAGCTGCGCGTCTGACAGGGAAACATCAAAAATGCTTGTATCGCGCCTGCGTGAATCCGAAAAAAGAAGTTTTATCAACCCGTATCCTGACTGGAATTTTAATTACGACTCCGCGTATATGAAAATAAAGGAACATTTCGGCGTGATAAACCTTGAAGGGTATGGAATAGAAGGTAATAACGCCTTAACTAGTGCGGCAGGCGCGCTATTGACTTACATACACGAAACGCAGAAAACGGAACTTTCGCACATAAATTCAATTAAAACAAGAAACACCGGAAATTTCATGTACCTGGATTCCGTCACTTTAAAGAACCTTGACATAATGGATTCAGGCGCGCGTTTTGAAAAAAATTCAACCCTTTATTCCATACTGGACCATACAGAAACCGCGATGGGCGGCAGGGAATTAAAAAAATGGCTTAAAGAACCGCTGATGGACACTGATGCCATATCCCAAAGGCACAACCTGGTAGCGCTGTTCATTGAATTTCCGGAGTTAAGAACAAACATCAAAAGCCTTTTGTCGGAAATTTCCGACATAGAACGCATAGCAGGAAAACTTGGCGGCTCTGCCGTTAACGGCCGCGATTTAAACGCCTTAAAAAGGGGAATTTTAAACGCGGAGAAAATACACAAAATAGTTAAAGGCTCCGGCGCCAAAGAACTTGAACGGTTTAACCTGTCCGATGATTCGCTGCAAAAAACAGCCAAACTTATTTCTGATGCCATTACCGAAGAGCCTCCCATTACCATAAAAGAAGGCGGAATTATAAATCCGGAATTTGATGCCGAGCTGGCAAAAATTAAGGATATCAGCACAAACGGCAAGGGCTGGATTGCCGCGCTGCAGGAAACAGAGCGCAAAAATTCCGGTATAGGTTCTTTAAAAGTCGGCTACACTTCCGTGTTCGGTTATTACATTGAAATAAGCAAGGCGAATTTAAAAAATGTCCCTGCGAATTACATAAGAAAACAGACCCTTGTAAACGCTGAAAGGTTTATCACACCGGAACTTAAAGAGTATGAAAGCATGGTGCTTGGCGCGCAGGACAGGATTAAATCGCTTGAATATGAAATCTTCTGCAGGATAAGGCAGCAGATATCCCTTTCAATTAAAGAACTGCAGGCGCTGTCCTCGCAGATTGCGGAACTTGACTGCCTTATTTCTTTTGCGGAAGCGGCCATTAACGGCGGTTTTACCCGCCCTGAAATCACGCAGGACGACGCTGTTATAATCACCGAAGGCAGGCACCCTGTGGTTGAAAACAGCGTGGGCAGAAATGAATTTATCGCCAATGACTGCTCGCTGGACTGTTCCGAGAATATGATTATGGTTATAACAGGCCCCAATATGGCCGGTAAATCAACGTTTATGAGGCAGGTCTGCGTTATAATCATTATGGCGCAGGCAGGCTCTTTTGTGCCGGCAAAATACGCTAAAATAGGCATAACAGACAGGATATTCACAAGGATAGGCGCGGCGGATTACCTTGCGCGCGGACAGTCCACCTTTATGGTGGAAATGATAGAGACCGCGAACATTTTAAACAACGCGACATCCAAATCCCTGATTGTGCTTGATGAAGTGGGCAGGGGAACTTCCACTTTTGACGGCGTTTCAATTGCGTGGGCTGTTACCGAATATATCCACAACAAAATAAAAGCCAAGACGCTTTTTGCCACGCATTATTATGAACTTACCGAAATACAGGACATTTTAACCGGCGTGCAGAATTACAATATTCAGGTAAAAGAGTACGGCGGTAAAATTGTCTTTATGCGCAAAATTGTAAAAGGCAGCACGGATAAAAGCTACGGTATTCACGTGGCGCAGCTGGCAGGGCTTCCGGCAGAGCTGTTAAACAGCGCGAAAAAGGTTTTAAAGAGCCTTGAAGACGCCAATTACACCAAAGACGGCCACACCAAACTTGGCGGCGCTCCGGCAAAAAAAGAAGTTTATCAGCCGGGCCTTTTTGCCGCGGCAGAAGAATCGGCCGTGCTGTCGGAATTAAGCTCTGTTGAAACGGATAACATGACGCCTTTGGACGCTTTAATAAAACTTAAACAGATGAAAGAAAAATATAAATAACATTTCACAAGGAGCATCAATGGACATTAAGATTCTGGGATTAATAGCAGGTTTTTTCACGTCAGTTGGTTTTGTGCCGCAGATAATAAAGGGATTCAAAACAAAGAAAATGAAAGACGTTGCGCTGTGGCAGTATATACTTACTTTTATCGGTATTACCTTATGGCTTATCTACGGCGCAATTATTAAAGACATTCCGTTAATCGCGTCCAACGCTTTTTCGCTTGTATGCGTTACAACGGTATTATCACTGCGCATAATATACCGCAACAATTAAAATGAACGCGAAACCCGGTTCTCCAAAACCGTTAATAAGCGTTGAAAAACGCGGCGGTAAGGAAGTTACGGTAATTTCCAATCTGCACACTTACGGCAGCGCCCGCCTTGAAAAAATAGCAGGTGACTTAAAAAAATCCTGCGGCTGCGGCGGGACCGTGAAGAACGGGGCGATAGAGATTCAGGGAAACAAGACCGATGCTGTAAAGAATTATCTGATGAAAAATTTACTGGCATTGATTCTTATATTTTTTATGGTTTCATGTAAATCACCTTCTGTTAGCATAAACGAACCTGCCGCACAGCCTTATGATTACGGCGAATTGGCCCTTATAAACCTTAATTTTAATTCCCAAACATACTCTCCATGGGAAGGGCAGTACACGGCTGATGGTGTTAACTTTTCTTATAATGACACCGGCGCATACGAAGGCAGCCACTGCGGGAGATTCAAAATAGGCGCAGGCGGCGATTTATGGACATCGCCAAATAACGGATCGCAGACCGCAAGAAGCGAACTGCAGTTAATGCGCACAGCGCCGGCCGGCACGGAAATTTATTATTCATGGTACATTAAAATTGATTCTTCTTATGCCGAAAGTGATGAATGGCAGGTAATAGGTCAGTTTCACGACCAGCCCGACCCCGCGCTTGGGGAGACATGGAGCAATTATCCCGCCCATTCGCCCCCGCTTGCTTATAAATATAAAAACGGAAACCTGATAGTCAGCGTTTATAGCTGGGATACAAACGGCGTTATGGATATTGCGTCAGTACCTTTAAGCAAAGGCGCCTGGCACAGGATTAAAACAAGGGTGTTTTGGAGCACGGATAATACAGGCTTTATTGAAGCCTGGCTTGACGGCGCGGCAATTGAAAGCAGCACAGGCCTTACAAGATACACCGCAAGAAATTGTTTTAATAACGCGGGTAATTACATCAAAATCGGGCTGTACAGGTCAAACGCGATAAATACAGAAGGAATTGTTTACTACGATAATGTCAAATCCGGATTAACATCTGAATCAGTGGATTAAATATAAAAGGAGAACAACTTATGAAGCTTTGGGATTCGTGGCTTGTACTGGCTTTTGCGTCGGCTTTTTTCGCGGGATTAACCGCGATATTCGGGAAAATAGGCGTGGCAGGAATTAATTCCAACCTTGCGACCTTTATCCGCACCGTGATAATTATCGGAATTATCGCGCTGATAGTAAGCTGGAGAAAAGAATGGCAGCCCTTAAATACAATTTCCGCGCATACGCTTATTTTTCTTGCCTTGTCCGCGATTGCCACAGGCGCGTCATGGCTTTGCTATTACCGCGCGCTTCAGCTTGGACCCGCGTCGCGCGTTGCACCTATTGATAAATTAAGCGTTGTTTTTGCAATGCTATTGGCGTTTATATTTTTAAAGGAAACCATTACATGGAAGATAGCTATAGGCGGCTCCTTGGTCGCCGCCGGCGCAATATTTTTGGCCCTGCCGTAATGGTATTTTTCATATTCGTTTTGGTAGACGCGGGTCTTTAGCCCGCGGATCTTGATTTTATTATTTAACGTAGAGGCGCAACATGTTGCGCCTCTTTTTTATTTTTAAATTTACGTATTGGAATTTGTAGGGACATCTATGTAAAAAACAGTCAATAAAAAAAAGTATCCCTATATGAAAATTAAGCGTAAATTTTCATTGACTGTACTCCCCCTGTGGAAACCGGGAAGATATCGTTCTCTGGCAAATTGGGTTCTTTCTCTA
>JAKQNO010000084.1 GCA_029565735.1 bacterium | reverse complement strand
ACAATGAACGACCGCATCAATCCATGAACTATCGGACGCCCAAAGACGTTTACGAGAACACCGAGATTGGAGAGGCGGCATGACCACAATAGCCACCTTAAATTTGATTAAATCGTGTCTTGACAAACGAGGCCATCATATCCGCCATGTTACACCCCCGTACATTTTTTTACCGCTTTAGTATTATACGTTGCGTCAGTTATTTTGTCAATTAAATTTATTATACCACCGTGCATTAATTTTATGTTATATTTAATTATGCTTTGTTTCATCTGTTATATATAAAATTCTCAAAAAATTAAGGAAAAAAATGTATCCTAAAATGTTTTTTGGTTTCACAATGATTTCCTCTTATTGGATTCTTGTAGCCATAGGCGTTATTGCAGGCTTTATGGCCGTTATTATCAGCACAAAAAAACATCCGCAAAAAATGAAAAAACTGCTTCTTTTAGGTTTATTACTTTTTATTCCTTTTTTCCTTGGAGCCGGTATAACAATAATTTATAATAAACTTTTTTTTCCTGAAACTGCCTGCGGCAGATTTTCAGGTTTTTCCCTTTGGCCCGGAATAATTGCAGCCTGCGCCGCTGCTTTTCCTTTGTGCAGGATTCTAAAAATTGACATCTGGGAGGCAGCTGACATTTTCGCACTGTCTGTTTCAATAGGCGGTTTTTTTGCAAAGACAGGGTGCCTTTTTAACGGCTGCTGCTTTGGAAAAGTATGCAGCGATAATTATTTTCTTGCCACATTATTTTCTGTATATTCCTCCGCAGGGAGCATGTTCCCGGATAAACCCCTGCACCCGGTTCAGCTTTATTCAGCGCTTTCCTGGCTTTTTATCTTTATTTTTCTTACTTTCAAAAAAAAGAATTTTGACGGGCAGCTGATAACAACTGCCGGAATACTTTTTGCTGTTTTTAATTTTATTATAGAATACTTCAGATATCACCCTTTGGAACATTTTGTTTCAAATTCTCAAATATTCAGCCTTATAATACTGGCTGTTTCCGTTTTTCTATTTAATATCAGAAAAAAACATCAATCAATGCGCTTTTAACTGACAAATATATTGACATAATATTTGACATATAACGTTTTAATATAGTATATTATAATATAGAAGATGAATTACATCCCCTTTACAGGATGTGTCAAATGAAAATTAGAGGTAATAAAGCCTTCACTTACATTGAACTTTTAATATCCTCTGTCATTGTTTCATCTGTAGTTTTGGGGCTTTCACTGATGGCTTCCAGGGTTTATTATGGAGTACATTCCATGCAGTTAAAAACAATTTCAATGAATATAGCGGAAGAAAATATCGAACTGCTGAAGCAATACGGTTTTAGCGCCCTTGCTGTCACGCCTGACAGCTGCTTAACCGGAAACCTTTCTTCTCTTGACGCCGGAAACTGCGCCGACAATCCATGGGAAACCCTTTCGGTCCCTATTGGAAACAAATATTTTAAGGTTTACAGGATTGTACAGTATGCTCAGGAAGATGAATTTGGCAACATTAAAGCTTATAAAAAAAGCGCCCTTCCAAACGCAAATGACACTGATATGAAAATGATTAATGTAACCGTTGTTTATGAAGATTCAAAAGCAACCAAACAAACGGAATATACATCCCTTGTCACAAACAAAGAAATCCCGATGGCAGGTTCTGTAATAACCGGAAGGATTTACAAACACGCTACCGGCGGCTCAAGCGAGCCTCCCGGCCAGGCTTCAAACGCAACAATTTATGTTGTCGGGCACCCGGAATATACTTCAAGAATAATTGACGATTCCGGCAATTACAAACTTGAAAATGTTATGCCGGGCAACTACATACTTTACGCAAGCGGGACAGGTTTTGAAACAACATACTACACCGGAAATCCCCTTAACGTTACGGATATGGCAAAAACTTATACAGGAGTAGACTTTTTATGCCCAAAAATAACAACTTCAACCCTGAAAGGTAATATTTATATTGAAGCTGCACAGGCAGATACTCCAACACCTATAAATACTCCCACACCCGGGCCTTCTTCGACTCCTGCATGCACTACAAAAATACTATCTGCCACAGGTTCAATGTCAGGAAAAACGTCTCAATGGTCAAATCCTGAAAACATCACATCACTTGATAATGCTTATACATCAATAGCTGTAAATAACCGTACTATATACTCTGAGTTTTCTGATTATTCGGAAGCAGACACTCAAATTTCCGAAGTTCGCCTTTCTGTTTATCATTACGGGCTTGCGGTTGGAAACCTGAATTTAAAACTTACCAGAGGCAGCGGCGCAAACGGAACATGGGCAGACGCGGTAACCGGAGACCCTCCCAACGGTTTTTCAAGCAATTCAAATTCAACATATTCTTCATTCAACTGCAACAGCGCATCTTTAAAAAAAACCACATATAATATAACAACCCTGTACAATTCCGGACAATGGGACTGGACAAAAGTCAGCAACTTAGGAATGGCGCTTACAACCAATATTTCAGTCCTGGCTCTTATTTATGTTGATTATGCCTGCCTGGAAGTGGACTACTGTAAAATAACAGGGCCTACGTCCACGCCCACACATACGCCTGACATACCGTATATTGAAGGCACCTGCGTAACCGGGGCAAAAATAAAAGTACACGACACGCTTTCTTCTCTTACGACTTCTAAGTGTTCATATGAAGTCTTAAATATTGACCCTTCTTCACAGCCTTACAGGGTGACTGCCACCTACCTTGACCCAATTACAAAAATAAGCTACTACAAAGAAATAACCGGCGTGCCTTTTACAGGCGGCAACACAACCAACCTGCATATAATAATGGATAAAGGAAATACAACACTTGCAAGTATTTCCGGTTATGTTTATAACGCTGTTGACAGGACCACTCCGCTTAATAATGTCAATGTATATCTAAGCGACCCTATGGATGTTTCTCCCACAACTTCAGGCGGGGGTTATTACCTTTTTCCGGGCGCGTCTCTTGGAAGCTGGGTGCTTGACGCTGCGGCAGCCGGATATAAAATTGAAGAAAAACATAATTTAAGCGTCCATTCAGGAGCCGTAAGCGCGCCAAATATTTACATGTATCCTGTGGGAAAAGTTGCCGGAACAATCACGGACGAAACAACCGGCGACCCTGTTTCAAAAATTTCCGTGCAGGCAATAAGCAATTATGGCTCAGGTAAAATAGCCGGCGAAGCCCTGTCTAACGATTCCGGCCAATATATTATTGAAGACCTTCCCGCAGTTGAAACCGGATATCATGTAAGGCTTGAAACCGAAGGTACGGATTATACATGCACCTACCCGGTAAAAGAATATCATCCCGTTACAATTCAGCACGGTATAACATCTTCAAATAAAAATTTCAGGGTTCAAAAAGCTTATACTACAATTTCAGGGGCCATTGACACTGATACAAGCCTTAAAAACGCCTTTATAATCGTCGCTTACCCTTCCTCTGTAACGGTTAAAGCGCATGACTTTGCCCTTACCGACGTTTCGTCTCCAAGAAAAGTTTCCCAGACAGCTTTTATGGGAAAATCATACCATAAATACTACGGCACAATTGGAGAACGCGACTCAAAATTTTCAATAAGGGTTCCGGCCGGCGAAACGTATAATATTACGGCTTATTATTCATATGTTTCACACACCGTTGACGCTTCCGGCAAAGACATAAGGACCCTTTATAAAAAATACAAAACCGTAGGAAACGTTTCCGCCGGCACAAATAACCTGCATATAAGCGGCAACGTATCAACATGGACGTCATATTAGGGAGAGTACCATGAAAAGAATTATAAAATCAAACAGAGGCTTTACCCTTATTGAACTGATGGTATCCGTTGCTATTCTTGGAATTGTAAGCGTTGGCGTTGCCCAGATGTACGGCAACGTAATTTTCGCCTGGAACAGCGGCAATGTTAAAATGAAACTTTCAGGCGAATCAAGGATAGCAATGCTTCTTATAAAAAAACTTATCCACAGCTGCCAGGGCAGCACAATAGTAATTTCACGCTTCAATTCAAACCAGCCTGCAAACAGTTATTTTGGCGCTGTAGCCGGTGAAACAATTTACGCCACTTCAACACAGCAGAACTGCGGCTGCGGCACTTCAAGCGACAGTATGACAGTGGGCACAAAAGGCGAATATGTCACAATTTACCAGAACGGAAACTATCTGGTGGCAAAAACCCCAAAACTTACAGGCGCCGTGGACTGGGACGACCCTGACAGCATACAGTCTCACGTTTCATATAATTATGTGACAATTTCTTCAAACCTTGATAATATTTCATTTGTAATGGGCGATTCCACCCGCGGAAGCGTGGTACATATAGCGGCAAGGTTTTCAAAACATTATTACAGAAACAGGCCGCCCGCGGAAATAATGCTTAAAGAGGCTGTTGTCGTAAAACACCCGTACTCTTCAGGATTCTATGCCAATTAAGGCGGTTAATAAAATGAAAAAAAAGGCAAAAAAAAGAAAACAATCAAAGTTAAATTTAAAAAAACAAAAGGGCCAATCGCTTCCTTTTGTATTAATGGTGGGCGCAGTTATGTCCCTTCTTGCCTTTTCATTGGCAAACCTTTTAAGGTATGAAACACGCGCTGTTACAAAATACGGCTGTATAACACAAAAACAGGAACTGGCAGCCATAGCGCTGGAACACTCCCTTTATAAACTTCAGCAGGGTTCCAACTGGAACACAATACCGGAATCAGACAATTCCGTGTACAGAGGCTATTCAAACGAGTTTAAAACTGATATGGGAAGTTACTGGGTGAACATTGAATCCGGTAACCTTTTTTTAAACGATCCTGACGATACCACTACAAGACAAAACAAGGTAAATATGCGCACTGTGGGAATAAAAGTAAAAACATCCACTACTGAATGCACCGGAAAATACTATGCCGTTGTTGAAAGGTCGGCTTACGGCGGCCCGCTTATTTCAAAAGGCAGAATTAACTTCCCCTGTTCGGACGACTATGCGCAAAACGCTATAGTCTGCTGGGGGGATATATATTCCGCCTCAAACGATAAGGACGCTTGCAGAATACCTATTATACCTGTAGGGGAAGGCAATTATCATCCGCAGCCGTGGATGCCCCGTGTATACGCCAAAAATGCAATTTATACGGCTGTGCACGCAGAAGGTACAAGAAGCGGCGCCACATATGACTTTGCTTATGTGTATGAAGATATGTCGCCGACAGCCCATTGCCACCCTTTTTCAGAATACGCGGTTGCGCCGGAACTGGATATGGATTACTTTAAAATGCTTGCAAAAAGAAACAACGCTTATTACGGCCCTGCCAATATAGGCGGTGAAGGCCCTAATCCGTATTTCATAAATGACGGGCTTCACGATTTAAACGACGTTACAAACGCCAACAGTGTAACCATAATGGCAAAACTATCTTCTTTATCTTCCGTTCTTTTTATTGATACAACAGACGCGCTTCCGGTAAGGCGTACCACAGGCTCCGTCTGGAACACTTATACAACAAGAGTAACGCCAACCGCGGGCGACGGTTCAGACGGAACGCTGCGCTTTTATTTGGACCAGGACAATCAGTATATGACGACAGGAATGTGTTTTGTAATGGGGCCTCTTATAATTATGGGAAGCGATCCTGATGATATTTCAAATAAACGCGGCTATACCTGGTCTCACGGCAGGGGTTCGGGTTCTGTAATTGAAAGCATATGGCCGCCTGATAATTACTATTATCCGCAGCATGATTTTTCACCCCATTACACAAAAACAGGCTCCTTAAACTCATCAAAACTTAATAAAATAAAACACCACGGGCTGATATACGTAAACGGCGAACTGCGCATCGGCGGAGAACCCACGGGATGCACAACAGGAAGAAGCTGGGATTGTGAAGCTTCTGATGTCGCAATTTACGGCACCGTATATATCGGCGAACACGGACAGATTTCGCTTGATACAACAAACGATGAACCGATGTTTTATCTTTTTTACGACAGCGGCATAAATGTTTTTGGTTTTACGGGAACTTCGGTAAAAATTATGTCTTTTAATGAAATAACATTCCTTCTGCCGGAAACCGACCCGGTAACGCCTTTTTAAATGGCTTTGCAGCGTTTACTGATAAAGTTTTCAGAGCTTCTCTTTCTTCTGCTTATCCTTTCGTTGCTTTTTTTTAATGAAAAAATATATGAAGTGTTTCAGCACACCAAATCCTTTTCTTTTGCTTTATTAATACCGGCCATAGCTTCGGTCTTTTTGCTTTCGCGCAGGGCAATCCGCATTCCGGGCGCGGCGCTGCCTGTTATTTTTTATCTGCTGTATATCGCCGTACTGCTTTTCACGGATTCAAAAAATACCGAAGCTTTCAGATTAATGATTTATCTGTCACCGGCAGCTTTTTTTCTGCCCTTTCTTGTTAAATTCAGCCCCTTAAAAATTTTGGCTTTTATGGCGATGCTTGCCGCTTTTTCATGCGTTTACGGTTTATTTCAGTTTTTTTCCGGGATTCAGCGGCCTTATTCTTTTTTTGGAAATCCTATATTTTTAGGCGAATTTCTTGGCCTGCTGCTTCCTTTGATAACAGCCGGTTTGGTTATTTCTTCAGGCAAAACAAAATTATTTTTCGGGGCGGTTTTTTCAATAATCCCTCCCTGCCTTTTATTAACCGAATCACGCGGGGTTTTTATTTCTTTATTAATATCCCTTATTGTTTTTTTATCATTCTTCTCCGGCAGCTTAAAAAGCGCCTTAAAGAATGCCGTAATTCCGGCAGCCGTTTCCCTGGTTCTGATTTTATTGCTGCTTCTTTTTCCGGCCGGAAGAAATGCCGCTTTGGAAAACATTAACAGAATTAACCCTTCTTTGGCGGACAAAGGCCCTTCACCAGCGGCCGCAGGCAGGGCTTTAATGGCAAAAGCCGCCTTGCCTTTATTTTTTCAGAATCCGTTCACGGGCGCAGGGCCCGGTTCATATAAATACTATTACCAGAAAAATCAGTCTGAAATTTTAAAATCAAATCCAGGCTTTAATTTTATATCAACTTCTGCAGCGCATAATGATTATCTTCAGATATTGGCGGAAACCGGAATTGCAGGCTGTTTATTGTTTCTTTTATCCGTAATACTGTCTGCTTATTATGCCTTCAAAAAAATATTTTATAAACAAAAAAACACTTTTATTATCTGCGCGGCTTTGCTTTCATCGGTAACATTCGCCGCTGCCGAAAGTTTTTTCAATTTTCCCATGTTTATTATGCCTTCTTCTGTGCTGTTCTGGCTGCTTTTGGGCATTCTTATTGCTGTGTGTTCCGGCACACAAAAATTGCCTGAAAAAAATACAAAAACTGACCCTTTTTTAAAAGCAGCTGTTTTTGCCGCGGCTTTATTCTTTTTTTGTGTACTGGCTTTTTCATCGCGCGGATTACTTTCGGGATTTTATCTGAAACACGCGGTTAACCTTGACAAAGTACATGACCCGGCAAATGAAAAATACTTTTCAACTGCGTGCTCCTTTGACCCAAAAAATTATTATGCGTATTTTTTTCTTGGCGATTCGCTGGCAATAACCGGAAAATATGAAGATGCTTTAACCAATTACAAAAAAGCCCTTAATGTATATCCTTTTTCAGCTGATGCCGTTTATAACACGGGAGTAATACACTATATCCGCGGCGAATTCAGCGAAGCTGCCACGCAGCTGGAAAAAGCCGTTGATTTGTATCCTGATTTTTCCGGCGCGCGCCTTTACCTTGCCAAAAGTTATATTGCCATGGGAAAAGACCAAAAAGCGGCGGAACAACTTGCAGCAGCGGAAAAAGCAAGCCCGGGTATTATTCTTGAGGATTCTTCAAAAAATATAAAAGCCTTTTTTGAAGAAACAGGCGGATTTTAGATGTCTGCGCACCTCATTATTTTGATTCTTCTTGCCCTTTCCATAATCTATCTTTTTATTAAAAACGGCTCTCTGGCCATGCGCTTTATTTTAAAATTAAAATTCACACGGCATGTTTATTACACCTCAGTTTTTTTCCTTGGGATGCTGCTTGCTTTTTCGACGGCAAAAATAACCGCGGACAGCCTTGGCACGGTGCAATTCTTTTACGGCGCCCTTCTTATCAACCTTTTATTCGCCGCAAGCGAGGTTTTAAATGACATATATGATGTTAACATTGACATAATAAACAATAAAAAAAACACCCTTCTTGGCTCAGATATTCAAAAAAACGCCGGCCTGAAGGTTTTTTTTGGCCTTTTTTTGTTCTCTCTTTCTTTTGCATCTTTATCCGGCGCGGCTGTTTTTGTAACCGCCCTTTTGATTCACGCGCTTTCATATTTTTATTCCGCACCCCCTCTGCGTCTTAAAGCAAAATTTCCGGCAAACGCTTTCCTGATAGGTTTTGCAAGCATCGCCGCGCTTTTCTGCGGCTTTACCTTTGTCACAGGCAGCGGTTTTTTGAATAAATTTCCTTATTATCAGTCTCTTATTCTGTTTGCGGCTTTAACCTGCGCTTTCACGGTAAAGGATATCAATGATTATGAAGGCGACAAAAAAAATAATATAATGACCCTGCCTGTGCTTTTTGGCAAAGAAAAAGGGCGCAAAATTACGGCTTTTGCGGCTCTTTTTTCCTATCTTTTCCTGCCTGCAGCGTTAAAAGCTTATTTTCTTCTTGTGCCGGGCGCTATTTTTGGCTCCGCGACAGCGGTGCTTATTTATTTTTCAGAAAAAAAACTGAACGAAAGCCTTGTTTTTCTTTTTCTTTTTTTATTCTGTTTATCCTGTTTTGCCCTGTGTTCGTTTTACGGAAAAGGATGTATTCCGGGCATTTATTAAATATAGCAACAAATACCGTTGCGGTGCTTTTCCGCCCGTGTTATTCTGTTAAAAGGTGAAAAATGAAAATATTAAAATTTATAAACACCCTTGAATCTTCAAAGATCAAAACAGGCGAATGGCTGCTTACTTTCTTAGCTGCCTCATTCATAAGAAATTTTCTTGAAGGGTTGATGGAAAAAAGCCATACAATCGGCACAAACGATAATATATTAACCTCGGCAAAACAAATCTTTATGGTTTATAACCTTGAATGGATTACCCTTATTCTTGCCGTAATGCTAACAGCGGCATTATTTTCCGGCGAAAAAATTATAAAAATATTAAAACTTTCTGTTTATTTTGTGCCTCTGATAATTATAGTCCCGCTTATTGATTTTGCGGTTTATTTTCCAAAAGGAAGCAGCATTGAATACATACATACTTCCGCAGGATACATTAACGCCCTTTTGGGGTTTTTCCTTCCGTGGCGGGATATCGGAGTTTCAGCAGGCGTAAGGCTTGAAGTTTTTGTTGCGGTCATTTTAACCGCTGTGTATATTTATGCCAAAAAACTCTCTTTATTTAAATCTTTATGCGGCGCCGCAGCCGTATATTTTCTGTCGGTTTCATCCATGTGTTTTCCTGTTTTTTTCCTGCTGCCCGCTGCGGCTTTTAATCCGGAAGGATTTAACACCCTTATCCAAAATTTCCTTAACGACTGCCCCACGCAGCCGGCTTATCTTGACAGAATATCCCTTATGATTCTGTATCTTCTTATTGCTTATTTGGCAGCCGCTTTTTACATTTACAATAAAAAAATGCTGCGCGGTTATATAAAGAACTCCGTCTTAACGCCTTTATCCCTGTTTTTGCCCGTATCATATATTTTTGGTTTTCTGTCCGCGTCATCATACGGCGCGGTTTTTAACGGATGCCCTTTCTTTCAGAGCAATTTCGCATGGTTTTATTTATTAAGCGGCGTCATATTCGCTTTTTTATCGGCATCGGCAATCAGCACCGGGCTTAAAGAAGCAAAATACCCTCCGGCAGTGCTTTTAATAACCTTCTTAATCCCTAACCTGTTTTCGCTGAATATTTCATTTGCTGTTTTTCTTTTGGGAATTGCGGCGTTCAGTGTTTTTGCACCCGGAATTTTGGCCCCTTTTAACAGAATTATTCCCAAAACAGCTTTTTATGCTCTTATATTGCCTTTAATCTGCGTTATTTTTTACATTGCGGGTTTTTCTTCGGTTTACGGCGTTAAATCTCCGCAATTTATGCCATGGATACAAACATTTGCCGTATTTATTCTTTCATCCTTATTATGTTCCATATTATATTTACGAAAAAAATAATACTTTAAGACTTACTTCTTTTTTTTAATCCAATAAGACCTTATTACAACAAATACCATTGCCAGCCCGCCTATTATCATAAAAAAGTGAAACAGCGGGCTTACCTCTTTTTTAACAACCATAAGAAGCAACGCAAGGCCAAAAATGACGCAGGTAATTGTGCCTATTATCATGGCAGCGGGGGATTTTAAAGTGTTTGCAACGTAATTCAGCCTTTTCGCGGCAGGGGACATATTTACGTCTTTTTCCCTTTCCCGGTTTATCTCTTTTATTTTAGCGGCCAGCCTTGCGTCCTGTTTGCCGCTGTCCAGGCCTTTCTGCCTTTCGTTAACATCCTGCCACATCGCAAGTTCGCGCCTGCATATTTCGCACGTCTTTAAATGCGTTTCTATTTCGTTTTCTTTTGCTTTATCCGCAATAAAACCTTTTGAATAATCATTAAGTTTTTTTCTTGCCTCTTCGTGTTCCATTTTAGTCCAGCCCTTCAAGCCTTATTATCAGCTTTTTTATCTCGTTTTTGTCCGCGTTGTGCCGCCTTATCCAGCTGCGCCCCTTTTCAATACGGTCAACAAACCTTTTTAATTCCTTTTTGTCATGATGAAGCCTTGATATATATTTAATGAATTCCGGCATCTTCCCGAAAACATACATCAGCTCCAGGGAGCGGTTAAAAAAACCTTCTTTTGAATCGGAACACACGGCGTTGGGGTGGACTATCTGAAAGGTATCGGCAGATTTTTTTTCTTTGTCATAGTGCCACCTGACCGCGGCCAGGTCGTCTTTGACCTTAAGCCCGCATGTATCACAGTCAAACGGCTTCATTTATCAGAGCATTTTAAGCTTATTGAGCATGTTTTTGGCGCTTATGCTGTCCTGCGTCCTGTGCGCCGCGTCGTAAAGCGAGGCAAGTTTTGTAAGCGAATCAATAAGCTTATTTTTCATCTGTTTTTTTGTGTAAATATCCGTGAGTATTTCGTGCGCTTCAATGTTGTCGCCGTCCACGTTAAGGACTTTATTCGCGGCCAGAAGCGCGTGGTCAAGATCGCCCTGGTTTTTCAGAAGCTTTACGGCCTTCATATAATATTCAGAGGATGTTTTTAACTCCCTTAGTTTAAGAAAAACATCGCCTATCTGGTCAAGCAGTTCTTCGCTTTCATTTATGATTCCCGGATCCATTGAAAGAAAAACAGATTTTGCCTTTTCAAAATCATTCATCTTGTAGCATATCTTTCCAAGAAGCAGTTTTTCTTCTATTGTCAGGGAATACTTTTTTTCCAGTATTTTCCTTGCTTCGTCATATTTACCGTCCTTAAAAAGGAAATACGCGAAGAACTGCTCTCCGTAGGTTATTCCAAGGTCCATGGCCCTTTTTGACACACCCTTACCTTCAGATATAAGGTTCTTGTCAGCAAGGTTTATAAGGACATCCTTAAACATCTCCTCGGCTTCTTCTTTTTTGCCTTTTCCCACCAAATCTTCCGCTATCATTGCAAGGGCATCCGTGTTTTCTTTCTGCAGGTTCACTATTTTGCGCGCTATTTCAAGGCCCTTCGCGCTGTTCTTTTTTTCCACGTAAATCCTTAATGCCTTTACGTAAGCTTCAATGGCGTTTCCGATGTCCGTCTGTTTTTCATAAACCTCTCCAAGCATTAAAAACAGCTCCGGATTCATTTTATCGTTTGCAAGCGCTTCTTTTAAGGCCGGAAGCGCGGACGCGTCGCCGCCTTCCTCTTTTTCAAACATATCCTTTGCCTTTACGGATTTGGAAATTGTCTCGTGCAGGGCTTTACCGTCCAGGTCAAATTTTTTAGGGTCAAGTTTTGATATTTTTTTATTAAGAAAGGCAAGCTTGGTGGGGTTGGCCTTTACGGCAGGGTCATTTAAGACCTTTAAATAATGTTCAAAAGCTTTTCTGTCATTGCCTGTTTTTGAATACGCGTCCCCAAGGGAGTTGTGCACGTTTATGTCATCAGGCTCTATAGCTATAAGTTTTTCATATTCAGCTATAACCTTTGGCCATTCGCCGGCCTGCGCGTACCTGGTTACGGTTTTAAGTATGTCCTTCTTAAGCTCCATTGTTGTCCTTCTGAAGAAGTTCTTTCGGGAACTCCATTTTCACCAATTTTGGGCTGTATATTTTTATCGGCTCTTTTTTTCCTTTTACCATTATGGAAGGAAGCTCTTCATATTCTATATAATCCTTTGTTTCCGTATATGTGCTTTCGCTTACGTATATCTGTCCGCCCGGCGCGTTTGCTTCAAGCCTTGCCGCAAGGTTTACGTTATCGCCTATGACTGTATAATCCATTTTCTGCGGCGAGCCCATGTTGCCTGAAACCACATCGCCTGTATTGACGCCTATGCCTATCTGCACGCAAATCATATTTCTTTTTTTTCTTATTACATTCATCCTTTCAACGCCTTCCCTTATATCCATTGCCGTCCTTACCGCGCGGTATGAATCATCGCTCTTTGGGAACGGCACGCCGTATACGGCCATGACGCAGTCGCCCACAAATTTGTCAAGAAGACCTTCCCATTTAAATACCTTATCTGTCTGCAGGGTAAGGTATTCATTAATTACGCTTACAACCTCTTCCGGCTGAAGGTTTTCTGACATGGATGTGAATCCCCTGATATCCGTAAAAAGCATGGTTGCCCTGACCTTTGTTCCGTGAATCTTAAGTTTGTTTGGGTCCTTTAAAACTTCCTGCATAACTTTATCCGAAACGTATGTTGAAAACGCGCCTTTTAAAAGTTCTTTTTCTTTTAAGCTTTTTGCCGTAGCGTTAAAGGCTTTTGTCAAATCGCCTATTTCATCATGAGATTTGGACGCAATGACCACATCATAATTTCCTTCACCTATTTTATTTACCCCTTTCACAAGCTGCTTGATGGGTTTTACCATAAAGCCCACAAGCACAACCGTAAACAGTATCCCGGCAATAAGCCCCACTACAGTAATAAGCGCCACCTTAACCGCAGCCACAGCAACGCTTTCGGTTATTATCTGCCTGGAAACCGTAAGGTGCACTTCGCCTATCATGTGCGATTCGGCCCCCAGTTTTGCTATAAGCGGCACGGCTATGTCAAAATAACTTTTACCGTTCGTGTTATATTCCTGTATAAGGACGTCATTTTCTTTCTGCACCGGTTTTAATCCGGCGGGAAGAATATACCTTTCATCTATCCTTCTGACTTCATTGGCAGAAGCTATGCTGCCGTCTTTTTTAACTACAACAGCTTCCAAAATCCCTTCATTTTTTACAATTTCTTTCTTTTTCTGTTCAATTATATCTTCTTTTAATATTTTAATAATACGGTCATACAGTTCCATTTCATTGTCGTTGAATTTTGTTTCCTGCACCGCTTCCTTTGCAAGTTTTGAAAGCGTAAGTTCGTCGTCGTTGGTAAGCGCTTCAGAAGCGTTGTTGGCAAGGTTAACGGCAATTGCTGTACCGCGCTGTTTTATCTGGTTTGAAAGGACTTCGCTTTCGTGGTTGTAAATAAAAACTGTAATAAAAGCCATTATGCCCGCGAAAAGCAGCCCCACAAGGAAACTGAACTTTGTTCCAAGAGAAATTTTTATCCCTTTATTTTTTCTCTTTTTTCCCGCTTTTTTTTCCGCCATAATGCCCCTTCTTTAAAATATGAACTTAGCATTTTTAAACCGCGCATTTTAACGGCTTTTAACCCGTCCTTTATAATATCATATTGGTATTTGAAGGTCAATAATGACGCCTTACCTGATGATATATAATAGGAAGGGATAAATGGTATTTTTCCGTTTTTCTTGCTGCCGCAAAAAACGTAAAGCCCTTCGCCGTATTTTTCAGGGAATGTGGTTGTTTTCCAAAGGGAAGCAAAATGGCTTTTTAAAAATTACTTATTTAAAAATGACCGCCTTGCCGGGCCTTAATTATTTGTTAGACTAAACTAACTTTTCCATGTTCCACGTGGAACATTCTGGCGGGTGTAAGTTCTTTTAAATTTTCAGGATAGGTTGTGGTTATTATTATCTGCTTAAACTGCTGCAGCGTCCTGCCGATAAACCCCCTGTTTGGATTGTCAAGTTCGGAAGAGAAGTCGTCAAGCAGGACGACCGGATATGAATTTTTTCTTTCCCTGATGAACAAACCTTCGGCAAGTTTTAATAGTATTGCTGAAACTCTCTGCTGCCCTTCGGAAGCAAAAGCCTTTGCGTTTTTTCCGTTGTAGAAAATTTCAATATCATCCCTGTGAGGGCCGATTAAAGTTGTGCCCCTTACAATCTCTTCGTCAATTTTTGTTTTAAAATGATTTTCATATTCGTAAATCACATCGTCAAATTTCATTGACATAAAATTTTTTGAAAGATAATTTATTGACACGTCATTTTTTTCCGAAGTGAGCTTTGAAGCAAGAAGCGAATTCAATTCCTGCATAGCTTCAAATCTTTTCATTATTAAAAACGCGCCGTTGATTTTTATCTGCTCGTTCCACACGCCAAGGTTGGACACGCTTACTTTTTTTTCTTTGATTCCCTTAAGAAGATAATTTCTGTGGCTGACTTCCTTTAAATACTTGGAAAGAGTTTCAAAATATTCCCTGCTTACCTGGCACAGCATCTGGTCAATATATTTTCTTCTTAATACCGGCTCTCCTTTTACAATCTGAATATCTTCCGGAGAAAATAATACAACCGGAATTTCTCCAATCACGTCCGCCATCTTTTTAATTCTTGAATTATTTATCCGTATAACTTTTTTTCTGACATCGGCGGAGTATTCAAGCGAAAACATTTTATCAAGGCCGTTGACTTCAGCTTCTGAATACACCCGGCACGAATCGCATCCTTCTTTCACAATTTCTTTATCATCAGAAGCCCTGAATGATTTACCGATTGAAAGCCAGTACACACCTTCAATGATATTTGTTTTCCCCGAACCGTTTTCTCCGTGAAAAACATTTATGCCTTTCACAAGATCAAGTTCAATAGAAGAATAATTTCTAAGATTTGATAATTCAATTTTTTTAATATACATCTTTCCTCCGGTAAGTATTTCTATTAGTCAAAGATACACCAATGGAAAAATATTTTCAAGAAATATAATTACATTTGAATTGTTCCACGTGGAACAATCATGGAGTTGAAAACATTTATAATATAATTTTAGATTCAAGAGCAGCCATAAAACTGCTTAATCAGAAACATTTCTTATGGATATATTTTATTACTATAGGTATTTAAAATATTGTTTTGATATTTAAAAATGAAATACTTATATACCGAAAGTCTGTGTACTGAATATTGTCTGCATCATTGCCCTAAGACAGCTCTTAAGGATCTTCTAAGACATCCCTGATTTCATAAAAACAATATATAAATATAGCAAATTTTGTTAGAAAAGGATTATTTAGGAATGTTCTACGTGGAACAATAGAAAGCTTGTTATCTTTTGATTAATCAGGCCTATGAAGTTTTAAAAATTATGAATGTACAGGATTATTATTCATTTTGATTCTGAAGGTTACAGGGAAAGAATGCTTAAATTGTTCCACGTGGAACAATTTAAAATGTCAGTGGTTTAGCTTTAATTCTTTGATAAGCCCTTGGAAAATTATCCGGAGTGTCCCCTGTTTTTCTTATTATGACTATATGCCGCTTTCCAATATTCAGAGGCAGAGTGTAATCATAAACATCTTCAAATTTAATTTTTAACTCGCCATAAATTTTTCCTTCTCTTCTAATTTCCTTTAACTGATCAGAACTTGCAAAATAATAAATTTTTCCTTTTACCGCGCACAATCCTGATGTCAGTTCCATTGCTGTTTTAAATTCCGCAAACGCTCTCATTGTCACTGATTCAAATTTTTGGCGTAAGTGCCTTTCCCATGAAGCGTCTTCGCTTCTTTGCTGAATCACTGACGCGTTTTTTTAAATGAACTTTATCAATAACAGTTTTTAAAAAGTTTACTTTTTTTCCGTTGGATTCAATAAGCGTTGTTTTAATATTTTCATTACAAATTGCCGCAACTATTCCGGGCAGTCCGGCGCCCGCGCCCGCGTCCGCAAGTGAAGCGGGTTTGTCTTTTCCCATGGCGGCCAGAAGATACATGGAATCCAGAATGTGCTTTACGGCTATTTCTTCGGGGTCAGTAATCGCGGTAAGGTTGAACTGTTTGTTCTTTTCTATTAACTCATTTGTGTAAATGAGCAAATCATT
Organism: bacterium; assembly: GCA_029565735.1. Classification (GTDB taxonomy): domain Bacteria; phylum Oederibacteriota; class PGYV01; order PGYV01; family PGYV01; genus PGYV01. Next base: position 5,767 of record JAKQNO010000084.1, on the reverse strand, counting down.
TATTGTTTTATCCCCTGCCGCGGCAGGGCTCTTATCCATATACTTTTTTAACGCGTCTTTTATCTCCATAAAAGTATTATTGCACATACAGGGCGCCGGAAAAACTGTTTTTTTAGCAATTGAATTTGGAACAGTCTGTGATATTATTAACTATCATGAAAACAAAGGTGGCAGATGGTTTCCTATAAAAGCATAATACAGGGCGGACGGCAGAAATTTTTTAAGGATTCATCTTCTGTTGCGGCTGTCTGGACATTTAACCCTGACGGCACAGTTTCAAAGGAAGGCGAAATTATAACCGGCGAAACAGCGTGCGTTAAAATTGATCAGGCCGGGGTTAAAACCGCGTCAAAAATAATTTACGAAAATAACTTAATTAAAGACGGCGCCGTAACCTGGTATTACGAAAACGGGAAACCATCCGAAGAAGAAACTTACCAGGACGGAGAAATTGCCTGGCCGTACAAAAGCTGGTATCAGGACGGAAACCAGAAAAGTGAAAGGACAATCAACGGCTTAACCGGGGAAGCCGTCAACCGAACTTTTTACGAAGGCGGAATCCTTAAACTCCACGAGACCTATAAAAACGGAATCAAGCACGGCAGTTTTATAACTTTTTATGACAATGGAAATAAAAAGTTAGACGGCTCTTACAAAAACGGAAAAGAAGAAGGCAATTTTAAACTGTACTACCCTTCCGGCTCACTTAAACTTGAAGGCATATACATTCAGGGAAAAGAAAACGGCGTCCATAAACTTTATTACGAAAACGGAAATATCATGGTAAAAGAAACATACACTTCCGGGGTAAAAAACGGGCCCGTTCAGAAATACTATGAAAATGGAAATCCCAAAATGACCGGCGAATATATAAACGGAATGGAAAACGGGGATTTTACCCTGTACTACGAAAACGGCGGCATAAAACTTCAGGGCACATATAAAGACGGCCTTGAAGAAGGCCCCTACAGGCTGTTTTACGAATCAGGCGAACTTAAAGTGGAAGGGGAATATTTAAACGGCCAGGAGCACGGAATTTATAAACTTTATTATAAATCCGGAAAAATGAAAATTAACGGCGCTTATAATAACGGAAAACAGGAAGGGCTTTATAAAATGTACTACCCCTCCGGACAGGTTCAGGTTGAACAGTATTTTGAAGCCGGAAAATCAACAGGCAATTACACAAGTTATTTTGAAAACGGAAAAGTGAAACTTGAAGGGGTTTATGCTGACGGCGAACTTACAAATGTTTCCAAATATAACGAAGACGGCTCTCCCGCCTGAATATTAAATAAATTTATCCGCGGCTTCCAGGACGGATTTTACGGAAATACCTTCCATGCATTTTAAATCCGGGCAGGATGTTTTATCACACGGCCTGCAGGGTTCGTTTGAAACCAGCACAATGCTTTTTTTATTGATATCGGCCCAGCTTTTTTCATTTGTCGGCCCGAACAGCCCTATTGTGTTTAATCCAAGCGCGCCGGCTATATGCCTTACTCCGTTGTCATTTGTAATCAGAAGTTTCCCAAAAGACAAAACAGAAGCCATCTGCCGTAATCCAAGATCCGGCGTGACAAAAACCCGCGCAAGGTTCATTTGTTTAATCTGTTCAATGTCGCCCTCATCACCGGGCCCCCAGATTACAACCACATTAATTTTTTCCGACAATAGTTTTATCAGTTCTTTCCAGTGATTAAGCGGCCATTTTTTCGCGGTCCATGTTCCGGAAAGGCATACATGCACAACAGGGCCTTCTATTTTATTGGCTGAATAAAAACCTCTTCCTTCTTCGGTTTCGGCATCTGTCAGCTTAAATACGGGAGTGATATCTTCTTCCGCTTTTGCGCCTGCTGAAACCGCCAGGGCCATATGCCTGTACGCGATGTAAGTTTGCTGCTGTTTATAATCAAACCTGTTTTTGTAATATTTGTTATAACGCCTTTTTTTTCCTTTAATTAAAAAACCGAATTTACTGCCGGAATTGACAGAGCTGGAAATCATTGCTGAATAATGGCTGCTTTCAAAATCAATAAAATAATCGTAATAAGGGTCAATTGATTTTTTTATCCCCGGCGCCATAAGCAGAACACGGAGAAAACGGGGGACTTTAAAGAACCTTTCATTAAAAACAATCACTTTGTCAATATAAGGGTTATTTTCAAGTATTTTGGCCGCGCCCCTGCCCGCCATGTAGTGGACTTCGCAGTCCGGAAATGTTTCCTTAAAAACCCTGACCGCGGGCGTGGTTAAAAGCGCGTCTCCAATTGCGCCTATCCTGAAAAAAAGTGCCTTCATAACTCTCCTTATATGCGTTATTAAATACAGGTATATTTTATCACATACCGGCGCGTTAATGGATTTTTTGCTTTGATGATATGTTATAATTCCACGCATGGATAAATTCAAAATAGAAAATTATGACTATGTACTTCCGGAGGGGCTGATAGCGCAGGAACCAAGCCCTGAAAGGGACAAGTCCAGGCTTCTTGTGGCTGATAAGAAAACAGGAAAGCTTGAACATATGCTGTTTGAAGAAATAGAAGGGCTGTTAAATCCCGGGGACTGCCTTGTATTAAACGACACGCGCGTAATACCTGCGCGTATTTTTGGAAAAACAAAAACAGGCGCGTCTGTGGAACTGCTTCTTCTTTCCTGTAAAAACGGGGAATGGGAGGCAATGATGGGGAATTCCCGCAGGGTAAAAGAAGGGGAATCTGTCCTGCTTGACGGCGGCATTAAAGCGCAAATAAAGAAAAAACACGGAAAGACCGTAACCGTTGATTTTGCCTCTTCAAAAGAAGATGTCCTGAAGGCCTTTAAAGAACACGGCACAATTCCGCTTCCGCCCTACATAAAAAGGGAGGACAGCGCTTTTCACAGGGAAAGGTACCAGACAGTTTACGCGGCAAAAGACGGCGCCACCGCCGCTCCCACCGCCGGCCTTCATTTTACCCCCGCGCTTCTTGAAAAAATAAAAGCCCGCGGCGTGTCAGTTGTATATGTGACTTTGCATACAGGTTTGGGCACGTTTGCGCCCGTAACTGAAAACGACATAAGAAATCATAAAATGCACAGCGAAGAATATGAAATTTCCGCGCAGGCAGCCTCTGAAATAAACAAATGCATAAAAAATAACAAACGGGTGATAGCCGTCGGTACGACATCTTTAAGAACTCTTGAAAGCGCGTGCGTCAACAGCGAAATAGTATCCGGCACGGGCAGTACTTCCATATATATATATCCCGGGTATAAATTTAAAGCCGCAGGATGCCTTATAACCAATTTTCACCTTCCAAGAACAACGCTTCTTGCCCTTGTTTACGCTTTTGCAGGGGAAAAAACCGCAAAAAAAGCTTATGAAACGGCAATTAAAGAAAAATACAGGTTTTTTTCCTACGGGGATGCAATGTTTATTAAATAGCTGCCGGTTTATTTATTGTTGACACTGGCGCAAAAAGCATATATTATAAAGGAAAATATACCTTATGAGGTAAAAAATGGGCTTAAAAAAAGGCTATTTATTGAGAGTGCTTTCCTTATTAATAATAACCTTAACGCTTCCGGTGTGTATTTTGGCCCTTGTTGAAGAAAATGTCAAACCTGTAATGAAAAAAACCTTTTACTATGTCATGGAAGACAGCAAAGGCAGGTATCAGATTGGAACCTGCTCCGAAGACGGCACAGGAAAGGAAATTTTAACTTCCGGCGGCAACAACTGGTCTCCCTGCGTTGACCCCACCGGAAATAAAATAGCGATGTTTTCCGACCGCACAGGTTCTGTTAACCTTTACATTATGAATACCGACGGCACAAGGCAGGAAGCCATAACCGAATACATTTCAAACAAAGTAATCCCCGACCTTTACAACCGCGGCCTTATACAGTGGGACAAGGAAGGAAAAAATATTTATTACCTGATGCACGGCAATATCTGGGCAGTTGATAAAAACGGTGTTTCACAGTCAGCCGTGACAAAATACCACGACGTTACATCATTCAAACTCTCGCCTGATTTTTCAAAAATAGTATTCATCAGGGAAAAAACAAAAAACAACAGCGGCCTTTATGTTATGAACACAGACCTTACCAATGAAGTGCAGCTTGCAAAATGCGAAATAATTTTTCCTTCCTTTGACTGGTCTTCAAATGATTCAATTATTTATTCCGACAATTCCGGAATAAAGACAATAAACGCGTCCGGGCTTGGCAAAAAAACCGTATTCTCCTCCAATTATGTTAAAAATGAAGTTGTTTTCGGCAGGGGAATGCTTGAAGCCAAGCAGCAGGTCTTTACTTACATTAATAATGATGAAAAAAATATCCCTTGCATATATTTAAACAAAACAGAGATTAAAAAAACGGCTGAGGCCAAAGAATCCGTCAGGATAACGGAAAAACCGGGATATGGGGCTGTTTTTTCCAAAGACGGAAAAATTCTTTATTACGCCGAGAATTTTGATATTTACAGCCTTGATTACGAAACCGGAAAAAAGAAAAAACTGACAAACTTTTTTAAGGCTTACTTTCCTCTGCCTTCGGAAATTCAGGACACTGCAGCCGCGGTAAAAGGGGATGTTAAATGAATAAAAAGATTTTATTTGTTTTCATAATCCTTCTGTGCGCTGTAATTCCTTTTACCGGATGCAAAAAGAAAAAGACGGAAATTAAAGCCGTGCCCACGCCTGTACCCACTGCGGTTCCGGCTATGGATAAAATTGTCTACACTTTAAACGGGTCGCTGTACTGGATGGACCGCGACGGCGGCGCAAAGCAGGAACTTTTTGCCGACGGAAAAAGCAAATGGTTCCCAAGCGTTTCTCCGGACGGATGGACGGTGGCTTACTGGGTCCAGCAGAAAGGGTATTTTAACCTGTGGGCGGGAAATTTAAAAAATAACCGCGCTTTACAGATTACCTTTGACGAAGATTCCCTTGAAGGCGACACTACAAATCTAAAAATGAGCAATCCCGGCGGCTGGACTGCCGATTCCGCGGAGATAATTTATTCGCGCCACAAAAATATCTGGAAAATCACCAAAGAAGGGTATAACCCCGTCGCGCTTACGGAAAGCCACGACTGCGTTTCCCCTTCGCTTTCAAAAGACGGAAAATTAATCTATATAAAAATTGAAGATGAAAACACATCAAATATTTATATCAGGGAAAGCGATTATGTAAACGAAACAAGGCTTACAACTTACAGCGGAAAAAAGGCCGCTTCGCCGTCTTTTTCCCCGGACGGCAAAAAAATTGTCTTTACCCTGTTTGAAGGCGAAACATCAAACATCGCCGTGTATGACATTGCCGGCAAAAAAACAGATTTAATCACCCTTGACGGAAAAAGCCATTCTCCTGTTTTTTCTTTTGACGGCAAAGACATTGTATTTGCAAATTTCATAAATAATAAGTATGTCCCTGAAATATGGATAATGAAGCCTGACGGCACCAACAGGATGAAAATAGCCGGAGAAGGCGGAGTGTCACCGTACTGGCTGCACAGAATTTTAGACGCGCCTCTTCCCACTTATACGCCTGCGCCCGCGCCTGCTAATGCGTCCGCAACACCTGCGGCGCCTGCCGCGGTTAAAACCGTGCAAACAACACCCGCACCAATTAAAGCAGCTGTAAAAAAAGGCGCAAAAGTATCTGTCTCAACGCCGGTTCCGGTTTCAACACCTGTGCCTTCATCTTCATCTGCAGCACCCACTCCCATACGGGCAGTCCCGAACAAATCAACCGGCGCCGGGTGGTAAGTTAGCCCT
>JAKQNO010000057.1 GCA_029565735.1 bacterium | reverse complement strand
CAGATAGTGGTTTCGGGAGATTCAGCAGCAATAGACGCGGGAGAAGCCGCAGCAAAGGAACTTGGCGCCAAAAGGTTTATTAAGCTTCCGGTAGCAGGCGCGTTTCATTCAAAATTTATGCAGAGCGCGGCGGATGGCATGGAACAAAGCATGTCTGTTTTTAAAATGAAAGATACGGCAGTTCCTGTAATTTCAAATGTGACGGCAGAAGCGGTTACTTCTGCTGAAGAAATAAAGAAACTTCTTGTCAGGCAGATTGTGTCGCCGGTTCGCTGGATAGAATCGGTTGAGTACATGAAAGGGCAGGGAGTTGACACCTTTATTGAATGCGGGCCCGGCGCTGTATTATCAGGCCTTATTAAAAAAATTGACAAAACTTTAAAAGTGATAAACATAGAAAAACCTGAAGACATGGCAAAACTTCAGGAAATTTAAGACGGAGGAAAAAATGGGATTATTAAACGGAAAGATAGCACTTGTAACAGGAGGAGCTCAGGGAATCGGCGAAACAATAGCCACAACGCTTGCGCGCGAAGGCGCATCAGTGGCGGTACTTGACGTAAATCTTGAAAAAGCGTCGGCCACAGCGGCAAAGTTAAAGGAATTCGGCGTGGATTCGGAAGCTTATAAATGTGATGTATCAAATGTTGCGGAAGTTGAAGAAACCGTGAACAAAGTAATTGACAAATTTAAGCGCATTGATATACTTGTCAACAATGCGGGTGTTACAAGGGATAATCTTTTAATCAGGATGACAGAACAGGAATGGGACCTTGTAATAGCAATTAACCTTAAAGGCACTTTTAACTTTACAAAGTCCGTCGGTAAGATAATGATGAAACAAAGAGGCGGCGCGATAATTAATATTTCATCTGTTATCGGCCTTATGGGAAACGCCGGGCAGACAAATTACGCCGCGACAAAAGCCGGTGTAATAGGCATAACAAAAAGCGTGGCCAAAGAGCTTGGTTCCAGAAACGTAAGGGTAAACGCGGTATGCCCGGGTTACATCAACACGGCAATGACCGATAAATTATCCGATGAAGTAAAAAAAGCGATGATTGAGATTATCCCCGCAAAGAAAATGGGAGAAACTCAGGATGTCGCCAACGCAGTATTGTTCCTTGCATCAGACCTTTCTTCCTATGTGACGGGAGAAACGATAAGAGTTGACGGCGGAATGGCTATGTAAATGGATGCAATCTAAGGCAAGCCCAAAGGGCGCGGCCGAAGATTAGCAGCCATTTATACCCGCAGCCATTATCATCAGATGATGGCAAAGCGGTATAGGGCAATCTAAGGCAAGCCCAAAGGGCGCAGCCGAAGATTAGCAGCCATTATAAACGGTATTTAATGAAAAAAATGACTTCAAATAAAAAAGGAAAGTAAAACAAATTCAAGGAGGCAACAGAAATGGCAGACGAAAAGACAATTGAAGAAAGAGTGAAGGACGTTATCGTGGCACAGCTTGGCGTTGACGCGGCGGAAGTTAAACCTGAAGCATCGTTTATTGATGACCTTGGCGCGGATTCACTTGATACAGTGGAGCTTGTTATGGCGCTTGAAGAAGAATTCGGCGTGGAAATCCCGGACGAAGACGCGGAAAAGATTAAAACAGTAGGCGAAGCCACAGAGAGCATCAAGTCCAAACTGGGATAATCATCAGGAAAAAGAGGTAGATAATGGAAAAGAAAAGAGTTGTTATAACGGGTATCGGCATGCTGACTCCCGTTGGAAACTCCGTAAATGAAACATGGGAAGCGCTTCTTGCCGGGAAAAGCGGCATAGGGCGCATAACCAAGTTTGATGCTTCGGAATATACCACACAGATAGGCGGCGAGATAAAAAATTTTGATCCCGCCGAAGTGATGGATAAGAAAGAGGCAAGAAGGACGCCTGCGTTTATCCAGTACGCCCTTAAAGCTTCCAAGGAAGCGATAGAAATGTCAGGGCTGGAAAATTCACAGGTGAACAAAGAAAGGGTTGCCGTGCTTGTCAGCTCCGGAATCGGCGGTATTTCAGTGTTTGAAGAACAGCACAGGATACTGCTTGAAAAAGGGCCTTCAAGAATTTCGCCTTTTTTCATTCCTATGATGATAATCAATATGGCGGGCGCTTTTGTATCCATGAAATACGGATATAAAGGGCCGAATTTCAGCATAGTAACAGCCTGCGCCACAGGCACGCACAGCTTCGGTGAAGGCGCAAAGATGATTATCCGCGGCGACGCGGATGTAGCGGTAGTCGGCGGAGTTGAAAACGCGCTTGGCCCCATAGGTCTTGGCGGTTTCTGCGCGGCAAGGTCGCTGTCACAGCGCAATGACGACCCCACAACGGCATCAAGGCCTTTTGACAGGGACCGCGACGGTTTTGTAATGTCAGACGGAGCGGGTATTCTTGTCCTTGAATCGCTTGAACACGCCAAAGCGCGCGGCGCCAAAATCATTGCCGAATATGCCGGATATGGAGCTTCTGACGACGCGTACCACATGACCGCGCCGCCTGAAGACGGTTCGGGCGGAATCCTGTGCATGAGAAACGCTTTAAATGACGCCGGAATAAAACCGGAGCAGGTGGATTACATCAACGCTCACGGCACTTCCACGATTTTAAACGATAAGACCGAATCAAGGGTGATAAGGGAAGTTTTCGGGGAACATTCGAAAAAAGTTATGGTCAGTTCCACAAAATCAATGACAGGCCATATGCTTGGGGCTACAGGCGCGGTTGAAGCCGCGGTCTGCGCGCTTTCATGCAAATATGACATTGTCCATCCGACCATCAACCAGTTTAATCCGGATCCCGAATGCGGCCTTGATGTTGTTCCCAATGTCAAAAGGCAGGCTGTGGTCAATTACGCGGCTTCCAATTCACTTGGTTTTGGCGGGCACAACGCCACAATCGTAATTAAAAAATACAAAGAATAATATATGTTTAAAGAAAGCTATATTGAAGATTACCTTAAAAAGGGCGGGCTTCTTGAACAGAAGCCCGTCCTTGAAGCCTTAACGCACAAGTCCTCCGAAGGGCCCCATTATGAAAGGCTTGAATTTCTGGGTGATTCCGTGCTTGGGCTTTGTATTTCCGATTATCTTTACAGTGAAATGGAAGAAACAGATGTCGGCGCCATTTCCAAACTTAAAGGTTATCTGGTCAGCAAGGATGTTCTTTACAGGATAGCGACAGAAAATAATGTTATTAAATTTATAGTGTTCGGCAGCGCGCTTACAAAGAAAGAAATAAAGAATAACAAAAAAATAATGAGCGATATCATAGAATCACTTATAGGCGCAATATACCTGCTGAAAGGTTTTGAAGAAGTAAACGAATTCATAATGAACATCTTTAAGGAAGAGTTTAAAAATATAGATTCAAAAAAAGACCTTGGAGATTACAAGTCAGAGCTTCAGATGAAAGTCCTTGCAAAGGGCACAATGCTTCCGGAATACACTGTTGTAAATTCCGAAGGCAAGGAGCATAAAAAAACATTTTATGTGGAAGTGGCCCTTGACGGCAGGGTAATTGGCAAAGGAAAAGGAAAAACAATAAAGGAAGCCGAACAGGCAGCCGCTAAAAAGGCCCTGGGCTCCCCAAAAATCAAGGAGGCAGATAAGTGAATTATTTTCTTACGGATGAAGAACAGATGATTTTGGAAACAAGCCGCGAGCTTGCGGTTAAAAAGGTAAAGCCAATCAGGGAACACTATGATGCGGAAGGGATTTTCCCGTGGGACATCGTTAAAGAAATGTCAAACCTTGGCCTGTGCGGCCTTTACATTCCGGAAGAGTACGGCGGAATGGCAGCCGGCGGCAGCAAGGGCATAATGCAGCTTGTCCTCTGCGTTGAAGAAATGTCAAAAATCTGCGGAGGCATATCGCTTGCAATGGCGGCTTCCGCGCTTGGCACATTCCCGATACTTTTAGGGGCGACGGACGAACAGAAGAAAAAATACCTTCCTGATATAGCCGAAGGAAAGAAACTTGCGGCTTTTGGTTTGACTGAAGCGGGCGCCGGTTCGGATGCCGGATCAATGAGGACCACGGCGGTAAAAAAAGGCGGAAAATATGTATTAAACGGCACAAAACAGTGGATAACAAACGGCAGCGAAGCCGAAACGTACACAGTGTTTGCGATGACCGACAAGGCAAAAGGAACAAGGGGATGCTCCTGCTTTATAGTTGAAAAAGGGACGCCCGGTTTTACATTCGGTAAAAAAGAGAACAAAATGGGAATAAGGGCTTCGGCGACCACCGAACTTATTTTCCAGGACTGCGAAGTTCCGGCGGAAAATCTTGTGGGCGGCAGGGAAGGCCTTGGTTTTATACACGCTGTGGGCACGCTGAACCATTCAAGGCCGGGAGTCGCGGCTCAGGCGCTTGGCATAGCTGCAGGCGCGCTTGATGAAGCGCTTGCTTATTCCAGGCAGAGGGAACAGTTCGGCACAAAGATATCTTCTTTCCAGGCTGTTCAGCACATACTTGCCAACATGGCAGTTGAAGTTGAAGCGGCAAGGGGCCTTGTTTACAATGTGGCGCGCGCTGTTGATAAAGGCGCGACGGATTTTGCCAAGGATTCGGCAATGGCAAAATACTACGCTTCGGAAGTCGCGATGAGGGTCACTACAAACGCGGTTCAGGTTTTCGGAGGATACGGATATATGAAAGAATATCCTGTTGAAAAAATGATGAGGGACGCAAAGATAACACAGATTTATGAAGGCACCAGCCAGATACAGTTAAACGAAATCGCCGCCAAACTTATCAAAGAACAGGCGATGAAGAAAAAATAGAAAATTTACCAGGAGGAAAAATATGAAAATTGTTGTTTGCGTCAAACAGGTACCGGATACCACAAATATTAAAGTTGATCCGGAAACAGGGACATTAAAAAGGGAAACAGCCGGAACGGTAATGAATCCTTTTGATATGTACGCCATTGAAGAGGGTTTAAGGTTGAAAGAAAAACTTGGCGGAACAGTGACCGTGGTTTCCATGGGCCTGCCCATGGCAAAAGATATGCTGAAGATAGCAATAGGAATGGGCGCGGATGAAGCCGTGTTATTGTCAGACAGGCGGCTTGCAGGCTCTGATACATGGGCCACATCATACGCGCTTGCTAAAACGTGCGAAAAACTCGGATATGACGTAATTCTTTTCGGGAAACAGGCTGTTGACGGCGATACGGCGCAGGTAGGCCCTTCAACCGCCGCGTATCTTAACGCTCCGCAGATTACCTGGGTAAAGAAAATCAGGGAAATAAATGAAAAAGAGATTATTGCCGAAAGGCTTATGGAAGACGGGACAGACGTTGTAAAAGCGTCGCTTCCTGTTGTGCTTACGGTTGTAAAGGAAATCAACGAACCAAGGCTTGAATCGCTTAAGGGAAAAATGAGGGCAAAGAAATATGAAGTGCCGACATGGACCCTTGATGACATTGCCGGCGATGAAGCAATGGTGGGCGTAAAGAATTCGCCGACAAGGGTAAACAAATCATGGACGCCTGTAAGGGAATTTGGCAAGGCGGAACTGATTTCCGGCGCTGACGCGGCCGAGACTGCAGACAAGCTCTATGTAAAGTTAAAAGAGCTTGGCTTTGTTAAATAAGGAGCTGATGAAAATGGCGAACAAAGACGATTTCAGGGGAGTATGGATAGTAGCGGAACAGCGCAACAATCAGCTGCATAAGGTAAGTTTTGAACTTCTTGGAAAAGGCCGCGAACTTGCGGACAAACTTGGAGTTAAATTATCAGCCGTGTTAATGGGCAACAAAGTACAGGATCTTGCAAAAGAACTTGTGGCGTACGGCGCGGACACGGTATATGTTGCCGATAACCCGAAACTGGCGCATTTTAACGACGAACTTTACACCGATGTGGTGGCGGAGCTTGCGGCAAAACACAAGCCGGAAATTATAATCACAGGCGCTACAGCAATAGGAAGGGCGTTTTTTCCGCGCGTTTCCATAAAGCTTAACGCCGGATTGACAGCCGACTGCACGGATTTTGAACTTGATATGGAAAACAGGAACCTTCTGCAGGTAAGGCCCGCTTTTGGCGGAAGTCTTATGGCGAAAATTATGACGCCTGAAAAAAGGCCTCAGATGTCAACGGCAAGGTATAAGGTGTTTAAACCGCTTGCAAAAGATGATTCCAGGAAAGGCGAAATTGTGGATGCGGGCGTTAATGTTGACGCGATGCAGCCAAAATCGCAGTTTATGGAGTTTATACCGGAAGTTGAAACAACAATAAATATCGCGGAAGCCGATATGATAGTATCCGGCGGGCGCGGCATAGGCGGAGCGGATAACTTTAAGGTTGTAAAGGATTTTGCCGCTGCCATGGGCTGCGCCGTGGGCGCGTCAAGGGCCGCTGTTGATTCCGGCTGGATTCCTTACAGCCATCAGGTGGGCCAGACAGGAAAAACTGTTTCGCCGAAACTTTACATGGCGCTTGGAATTTCCGGCGCTGTCCAGCACCTTGCCGGAATGCAGAGTTCGGATATTATTGTTGCCGTTAACAAGGACCCTGAAGCGCCGATATTCTCGGTTGCCAAAGTGGGCGTAGTGGGCGACGTGTTCCAGATAATACCCGCGCTGACGGAAAGAATTAAAAAAGGCTGTTAAAAGCCTGGCATAAGCAAAGGCCGTGGAGCAATCCACGGCCTTTTGCATTTATGATGGTTTTATGTTTTGTCCTGCTAAAGTAGAGACGCAATACATTGCGTCTCCGGTTTTATATAATCTTTCAGGGGTAATAATGCAAAAAACAGAACTGCGAAATTACACAAGAGATGAACTTGAAGCAATTGTAAAAAAATCAGGCGGCAATAAAGCCGATTCCTTTTCTTTGTTTGAATGCCTTTACAGGCAGGAAATAAAAGATTTTAAAGATATAAAGGGTATTAATTTAAAGGTTGTTAAAGCAATAGAAACAAACTATTCATTAAACGCTTTAAAAGTATGCGCAAAACAGGAATCAAAAAAGGATAAAACCCAAAAACTTCTGCTGGCGCTTGCTGACGGCAAAAAGACAGAAACGGTTATTATCCCGTCAGGGCATGGTTATTCGGCGTGTATTTCGTCGCAGGCAGGATGCGCATGCGGATGCGCTTTCTGCGCCACGGGTAAAATTGGTTTTAAAAGAGATCTGACTGTTTCCGAAATAACAGGGCAGTATATGGCCGCGAAAAAAGCATCCGGCGGCGAACTTAATAATATTATCTTTATGGGAATGGGCGAGCCTTTTTTAAACTTTGATAACCTGATTAAAAGCATAAACATCCTTACTGACCATAAAGGGTTTGCCTTTCCGCAGACAAAGATAACCATATCCACCTGCGGGATAGCGCCTAAAATAAAAGCGCTTGCTGATTCAGGTTTAAGGGTAAATCTTGCGGTTTCCATTGTCGCGGCAGATACAAAACTTAGAAATAAGTTAATGCCGGTCAACAGAAAATTTCCGCTGCCGGTGGTTATTGAAGCGGTAAAGTATTACAATAAAATTACAGGCAAGCAGGTGTTTTTTGAATACATCCTGTTTGACGGCATAAATGACAGAGCCGAAGACGCATTAACATTTTATGATTTAATTAAGGATACTGATTGCAAGGTAAATCTGATAGTTTATAATACCGTTAAAGATATTAAGTTAAAACCTCCGCAGGATGTAAAGGCAAAATTATTCCAGAAGATACTTGTAGATAAAGGAATAAGGACATATCAGCGCCGTGAAAAAGGCGCGGACATTTCCGCCGCCTGCGGCCAGCTGGCAGGGGAAGCATAATATGAGGATAAGATGAACAGGTTAAAATCGGCTTTCAGGGCGTTTAAATACAGAAACTACCGTTTGTTTTTTACGGGGCAGGGGCTGTCCGCGCTTGGCGGAATGATGCAGCAGATGGCTCAAAGCTGGCTTGTTTACAGGATTACTGATTCGCCCCTTATGCTTGGAATAGTCGCGTTCGCGGGACAGGTTCCATCGTTTCTGCTTACTCCGGCAGCCGGCATAATAAGCGACAGGCACGATAAAAGAAAAATTATACTTCTGGCTGATATAGCGCAGATGGCAGCGGCTTTTGTTTTTGCCGCGCTTGTATTCGCGGATTTAATAATGCCGTGGCATATTATTGTTTTAAGCGTAATTACGGGTTCGGCGGGCGCTTTTGAAATGACAACAAGGCATTCTTTTGTCCCGCAGATGGTTGAAGATAAAAATGACCTTGGAAACGCCATTGCCTTAAATTCCGTTATGTTTAACATGGCGCGTTTAATAGGCCCGGCGCTTGCCGGCGTTGTGGTGGCGGTATCCGGGGAAGGAATCTGTTTTTTAATTAACGGTGTAAGTTTTGTGGCCGTTATCGCGGCCCTGCTAATGATGAAAATAAAAGAGCACGTGTATACAGTTCATAAATCGCCTTTTAATGAATTAAAAGAAGGTTTTAAATACGTCTTTGAATCCGTGCCGCTTAAAAGCATAATAATGCTTATGGCTTTTGTAAGTTTTGCCGGGTCAGGGGTTACAATTTTATTACCTGTATTTGCCCGCGACATTCTTCACGGCGATTCAATGACGTACGGATTTTTGACAGGCGCGGTAGGGCTTGGCGCTTTAACAGGCGCGCTTGGAATGGCCGCGAAGAAAACTTTAAAAGGCTTATCCGCCCTAATGGCGTCGGCGGTAATTATTTTTGGAGCCGGGCTTTTTCTGGTTTCATTTGCGGGCAATCTATATATGGCAATGGCGCTTCTGCTTTTTGTGGGCGCGGGAACAATGCTGCATATGGCTTCTTCCAACACCATAATACAGACCGTTGCGGACGATGACAAACGCGGCAGGGTGATAAGTTTTTATATCCTCTCTTTTTCGGGTTTCCTTCCGCTTGGAAGCCTTGTTTCCGGCTGGCTTGCCAAAATTTTCGGAGTAAGGCACGTTATTGCCGCCGGCGGGGTTTTAACGGCGCTGGCGGGCGTGATACTGCTGTTTTTTCTCCGTAAAATACGCCGAAGCCTGCGTTCTGTTTACATAAAGAAAGGCATAATCCCATCCGAAACTGTTGTGGAAATTAAATAAAATTGACTTATTAAACCCGCGGGGTTAAAATTAATCATAAAGTGTTTTGGGGAAAAAGCATTAAGGAGGGTTCATGTTTGAATTGTTTAAAAAGCATCCAATAAAGACATTTAATAACAGTTCAAAAAATGAACAATTAAGCTCCAATGAAACACTTCTTTTAAGCCAATTCCGCGGCGACATCTGGAAACTTGCCTACAACAATATGCTTTCCGAAGAAGGCCTGATTAAAGAACTTATTTCCGCTATAGGCGTTTTTTTTGACGCCGAAAGGTGCGTTTTAAGCAGGATTAAAAACGATAAAATTTATGCCGACATAGAATGGAAACATAACAAAGTAAAAGCGGCTGCGTCAAACTTTTCTGTTCCGCTTGATTTAATAGAAAAGTTGGACGTTGATATACAGCGTACGATAACCCTTGAAGATATGATGGAGGCTATAAGCGGTCCTAAAATGGGCTTTTTAAAACCTTTTATTGATTTAATGGCGGCCGCTATCGGTGACGCGCCTTCGCTTTCAACCCCTGTAAAAGTAAACGGAAGAATTTTCGGTTTTATAACAATGCGTTTTTTTGATTCTAAAGTTGAGATGTACACGCAAAATGTAAAAGATGTCATAACTGATGCCGCAAACATTATAGCGCTTGCCATTGAACGCAGGCGGTCAGAAGAAATGTTCAGGGCTTCTTTTGATTTAAATCCCGATGCTATGATATTCGTAAATGTTTCTGACGGGCTGATTTTTGATGTGAATGAAGGTTTTGTCCGCACCAGCGGTTATTTGAGGGAAGAAGTAACAGCCAGAACTACAAGAAGCCTTAATTTATGGCACAGCGAAAAAGAAAGGGAAGAAGTGGTTGCCGCCCTTAAAAAATACAAAATTGTAAAAAACAGGGAGATGAAATTCATAAAAAAAGACGGCTCCGTCATTACGTGTTTGTATTCGTCAATACTGATTAATCTGGGCGGCGAGCCAAAAGTTTTTACAATAATTAAAGATATTTCTGACAGGAAAGAAACAGAAATAAAGCTTTTGGTAAGCGAGGAAAAATTCAGGGTTGCTTTTAACACAAGCCCTGATGCTATGAATCTGAACAGGGCAAGCGACGGGAAATATGTGGAAATAAATGAAGGTTTTACAAAATTAACAGGTTATTCCAGGGATGAAGTTATGAGAATTGAAAACTTTGAAAAGAGTATTTGGGCTTCCGAAAATCACAGAATTAAACTTTTAAAAAAACTGAAAGAAAACGGATTTGTGGAGAATTTTGAAGCGAATTTCGTTGTTAAGGACGGAACAATCAGGACAGGTCTGATGTCCGCAAAAATAATACTTTTAAACGGGGAAAAATATATGCTGGCCGCTACAAGGGATATCACGGAGCGTAAGGCTATGGAAGAAAAAATAATAAGTACTTCCGAAAAACTCAAAAAAGCGGTTGATTACCTTGAAAGGACAAATGCGGAACTTGAAAGGTTTACTTATGTGGCTTCACATGACATGCAGGAACCGCTCAGGATGGTCTCAAATTACGCCCAACTGCTTGCAAAAAAATATAAAGGCAGACTTGACAGTGATGCGGACGACTATATCGGATATATGGTTTCCGGAGCCACAAGGATGAGCCTGCTTATTAAAGACCTGCTTGTATTCTCGCGAATCGGGAAAAACAGACAGGAAATGGCCGAAGTGAATTTAAATGAACTTCTTAAAGATGTTGTTGCGGCAATTCAATTAAAAGTAAAAAACACAAATGCGGCAATAAATATTGGTGAATTGCCTGTTTTGAAATGTGATAAATCACAGATTTTTCAGGTTTTTCAGAATCTGCTTTCAAACGCGCTTAAATTTGTAAAACAGGGGCAAAGTCCTGAAATAGCAATAACCGCCGAGCTTAAGGGCAATGAATGGATCTTTTGCGTAAAAGATAACGGCATAGGTATATCTTCGGTATATTTTAATAAAATATTTGTTCCTTTTGAGAGGCTGCATTCAAAAGATGAATACGAAGGGACAGGCGTGGGGCTTTCAATATGTAAAAAGATAACAGAGTATTACGGGGGAAGAATCTGGGTGGAATCGGAACCCGATAAAGGATCGTCTTTTTATTTTTCAATACCTCAGGAGCCGCAGCTGTGTAAAATCCCGGATTAATAACTTATATGTCTTGTGTTATTATCAGGTATTCTGTATATTGAGCTAATAAAACACAGAGGGGTTATGGATAAAAAATTAAAGACAGGCGTTAAACCCAAATCAGGGGCGGCTTTTTCCTCTATCGCGGTAATAAGCGGAAGGCCGGGTTCCGTATTTAATTCCACTGTAGCAAAAGGGATTGAAGACCATGCCGCTTATCTTGGCGCCGCCAAAAAATCAGTTTTATACCACACGCCCAGGGATTCTTCCGCGGAAGCGTGCTGTGCGGAAATAATTGATGTTATAAAACAGGGAGATGCCGGCGGTATTATCTGCCTTGGATTCATTCCCGACAGCATTACATCAAATAAACTGCTTCGCAGCGGGCTTCCGGCCGTATTCATTGAAAGGAATGTAAAAGGTTTTCATTCGGTAAAAGTTGATAATTTTAAGGGCGGATTAATGGCGGCAGAGCACCTGATTAAAAAAGGGTATAAGAAAACGGGTTTTATTCTTGATGTTCAGGCAGGGGATAAGCATTCGGCGTCTTTTGAGCGTTATCAGGGATTTTTAAAAACGTTAGGGGAAAGCGGGCTTAAACCTGTAAAAGACGCTTGTGTTACCGTTGACAGGCATAATATAGAAAACGGCAGGGATGCTTTTGAAGCGTTTGAAGGCAGCCTGAACAATGTGGATTCCATATTCTGTGTTGCCGGCGACCTGGTGGCGATTGGTTTTATGATGGAAGCAAAAGCTGAAGGAATTAAAATTCCAAATGATATTGCCATTGTGGGTTACGACGGCATAGAAGCAGCGAGGGCCGTAGTTCCGGCTTTGACTACGGTTAAACAGCCCATAGAAACAATGGGGGCAAAAGCCGTTGAAATCATAAACGGATGCTTAAGCGGAAGCGTTAAAACAACCGTAAATATCTGCATTGACGCGCAAATGTCCGAAGGCGGTACATCTTAAAAAAGCATTGTTTTATAACGTAAAAACAGATAAAAATACATTCTAAAAGTATTGAAACAATAATCCCTTTATGATAGTATATCAATGTTTTGTATTTCACAATTATATTACCTGATTAAGCTTTTATAAGCGTTTCAGGAAATCAAAAGGAGGAAGTAGAAATGGCCAAAGCGAAGAAATCTGCAGCAAAAAAGCCGGCCGGCAAAGCCAAAAAGTATGTTTATTTTTTTGGCAATGGAAAAGCTGACGGCGAAGGGCACATGAAGGCGTTACTTGGAGGAAAAGGAGCCGGCCTTGCGGAAATGACAAAGGCGGGCGTTCCGGTGCCTCCCGGATTCACAATCACAACAGAGGTCTGCAACCTCTATTATGAAGTGGGCAAAAAAGTGCCTGAAGCTGTTGATAAAGAAATGCTTGTTTATGTTGACAAACTTGAAAAAGCAACAGGAAAGAAGTTCGGCGGGGAAAACCCTCTTCTTGTTTCAGTCCGCTCCGGCGCCAAATTTTCTATGCCTGGAATGATGGACACGATTTTAAACCTTGGATTAAATGACAGCACGGTATTATCCCTTATCAAGCAGACCAAAAATGAAAGGTTTGCCTATGACAGCTACAGAAGGTTCATAATGATGTTTTCTGACGTTGCCATGGATGTTCCCAAAAACAAATTTGAACACTTATTTGAAGAAGCCAAACATAAAAAAGGCGTAAAGCTTGACACCGAACTTGACGCGAAAGATTTAAGGGAAATATGCGAAAAGTTCAAGGAACTTTTCAAGAAAGAAAAAGGGATGGATTTCCCCCAGGAACCGCTTCAGCAGCTTAAGCTTGCAAGAAACGCTGTTTTTAATTCCTGGATGAATGACAGGGCCATATATTACAGAAAGCAGAACGACATTCCCCACGACCTTGGAACAGCGGTTAACGTACAGTCCATGGTATTCGGAAATATGGGAAATGATTCGGGAACAGGCGTTGGCTTCACAAGAAACCCCGCCACAGGTGAAAACGTATTCTACGGCGAATACCTGATAAACGCGCAGGGCGAAGACGTTGTTGCCGGCGTAAGGACGCCGCAGCCTATTGCGTCGCTTGAAAAAGATATGCCTGAAGTTTACAAACAGTTAAGGCAGATTACTTCAAAGCTTGAAAAGCATTACAGGGACATTCAGGATTTTGAATTCACAATAGAAAAAGGCAGGCTGTTCATGCTTCAGACACGTTCCGGAAAAAGGACGGCTAAAGCGGCTGTAAGAATAGCGGTCGAAATGGTAAGTGAAAAACTTATTACAAAAGAAGAAGCGGTATTAAGGGTTGCTCCGGCCACTCTTGACCAGCTTTTACACCCGGTATTTGACCCCAAAGCAGAGCTTCAGGTTATAGCAAAAGGGCTTCCGGCTTCACCGGGCGCTGCCACAGGTAAAGCTGTATTCACGGCCAACGACGCTGTTGAATGGGACGAAAAGGGCGAACACACAATACTTGTAAGGCAGGAAACATGCCCTGACGATATCCACGGAATGGATGCCGCCAACGGAATTCTTACGGCGCGCGGCGGTATGACATCGCACGCTGCTGTTGTTGCGCGTTCCATGGGCAAATGCTGCGTTGCGGGATGCGAAGACATCAAGGTTGACGAGCATAACAAGACAATGACAACAAAGTCCGGCCTTGTTATTAAAGAAGGCGAATGGATATCAATTGACGGTTCCACGGGAAAAGTAATCAAAGGAAAAGTGCCTACAGTTGAACCCAAACTTGAAGGCGAATTCGGGACATTTATGAAATGGGCGGACAGCTACAGGACGTTAACCGTGCGCGCCAATGCCGACGTTCCAAGAGACGGCAAAGTGGCAAGGGATTTCGGAGCCGAAGGTATCGGCCTCTGCCGTACGGAACACATGTTCTTTGACGCTGACAGGCTGCCTCACATGCGGGCAATGATTCTGGCAACTGATGAAGCCGGACGCAGGAAAGCCCTTGAAAAGCTTCTTCCCATGCAGCGCAGCGACTTTAAGGGCCTTTTTGAATCAATGGAAGGCTTTGGAGTCACAGTAAGGCTTCTTGACCCGCCTCTTCACGAATTCCTTCCCAAAAGGGAAGAGTTAATGGTTGATATAGCCAAAGCTGAAGCTTCAGGCAAAAACACCATAGAGACGGAAGGGTTAAAGAAGGCTCTTGAACTGATAAAAACAAACGGAACAGAACTTGAAAAGGCAAAAATTCTGCTTGCGCGCGTTGAAGAACTTCATGAATTCAACCCGATGCTTGGGCACAGGGGATGCCGTCTTGGAATCACATACCCTGAAATAACAGAAATGCAGGCAACAGCCATATTTGAAGCTGCGGCGGAAATTATCAAAGCAGGCAAAAAGGTTGTTCCTGAAGTTATGGTTCCGCTTGTCGGAAACGTAAAGGAATTCAAGGACCAGAAGGCGATCATTGACAAAATGGCGCAGAAGGTAATAAAAGAAAAAGGCGTTAAGATGCAGTATATGGTCGGAACAATGATTGAAGTTCCAAGGGCTGCCGTTACAGCAGATAAGATCGCTGAAGAAGCGGAATTCTTCTCTTTCGGAACCAACGACCTTACCCAGACAGCGCTTGGATTCAGCCGTGACGACGCGGGCAAGTTCACCAAAGCGTATATTGACAAGTTTATCTTTGAAAAGGACCCCTTCCAGACGCTTGATCAGGACGGCGTAGGCCTTCTTATGATTGACGCGGTTAACAAGGGAAAATCGGTAAGGCCCGGCATTAAGCTTGGAATCTGCGGCGAACACGGCGGAGATCCGGCATCTGTTGAATTCTGCCACAGAATCGGATTAAGCTATGTATCATGCTCGCCTTACAGGGTTCCAATCGCAAGGCTTGCAGCCGCTCAGGCGGGAATCAATTTTCCGGCAAAGAAAGCTGCCGCAAAAAAGACAGCAAAAAAGAAATAAGACAATAATGTAAAGCAAAAAGGCGGAGCCGTACGGCTCCGCCTTTTTTTTTAATGGCGCATAAACATGGGCGTTATTGACGGAAAAACCGCTTAAAAAGCCTTTTAGACGCAAAAAAAGGGTATTACGGAGGGAATAATGACACAAAGCCGTGACGGGAAGTTGTTTTTATATATCAATTCATTTGCGGCAGGCGCGGCAACGCTTATCATTGAAATAGCCGGAACAAGGATTATGGCGCCTTTTTTTGGAACAACGGTGTTTACATGGTCTGCTTTAATAGGAATAACGCTGCTTTCCCTTGCCGCCGGATACTATGCCGGCGGTTTTTATTCGGAAAAAGCAAGAAATTACACTGCGGTCTATGGCGTAACTTTATTGGCGGCTTTTCTTACCGCATTAATGATTGTATATAAAAATCCTGTACTGCAATTTTCGGATTTAATGGGCGCAAAAGCCGGTGTTATTTTTGCTTCGGCGGCGCTGTTTGCCCCATGTCTGTTTTTTTTCGGCGCGGTATCGCCGCTTTCGGTAAAATATGCTTCATCTGAACTTGGGGCGGGGAAGTCAGCGGGTTTTATTTTTGCCGTATCAACTGCCGGAAGTTTTATCGGCGCTATTTTAGCCGGTTACTGGCTTATACCTCAGATGGGCATAAAAACGGTATTTATGATCTGCGCGCTGCTGCCCGCGTTAACCGGACTGGCAGGCGTAATAAACCTTAAACAGGGTGTTAAAAATTCCGTAATGCTTTTTTGCCTTATGTGCGCTGTATTACTGATAAGTTTCATTGTTACAGGGAATTATTACGGAAGAAATATAAAAGTCCTTTTTGAAAAAGAAAACCACTTTGGGAAGATTCTTGTTTTTGACACAAAGGCAAACACGCGTATTCTGATGGTGGACGGCACCATACAGATGTATTACGACCTTATTAAAGATGAACCTGCCGCCGGATACATAGGATACCTGGAAAAAGCCGCGGATTTCGGCAGTGATAAAAATACGGCGCTGATAGTGGGAGCCGGAGCCGGAGCCCTTACAGTAAGGCTTGAAAACAGGGGTATTACAACTGACAACATTGAAATCGATAGAGATATTGCCTATATTGCCGGCAAATTCTTCGGCAATAAGGTGAAATTCATCATTGAAGACGGAAGAAGGTATATAAGAAAATGCGGGAAAAAATATGACCTGGTATTTTTTGATGTATTTAAAGGCTATTCCATCTGCCCATATATGGCTACAAAAGAGGCTTTTCAGGAGACAAAAGCAATCTTAAATGAAGGCGGAATCCTGTCAATGAATATGGTGGCTGAAGCTCCGTCGGCGGAAAAAGTTCACAGCGAAGCTGTTGCCGCGGTTTATTCCACGTTAAAATCTGTGTATAGAAATGTAAAATTTGATTTTAAAGCCGAAGGAGGCTTCGCGAATTATGTTTTTTACGCGTCTGACAGTGATTTTTACCCTGAAAATAAGGCAAAACCAATATCCGGCGGCGTTGTCTTAACCGATGATAAAAATAATATGGAAAACATTTATTCTGCTGTCGTTGAAAAGTGGAGAGACAACAACAGGCAGCTGCTTGGAACAAGGTTTATGCTTTAACTAAAAAAGGAGAACAATATGGATATTAATCCTGGAAAAAATGAAGAAGAAAAAAAGCCAAAGGTAAGAAGCATAAATGAAGAATTTGAAGTAATAAACGGCGCTGTAATAATAAGAACCAGGGATATTGATTCCAAAATACTGGCAAAGGTTTTGTTTAAAGAAATCATAGAAATTAAAATTAAACCGGCCGGAACTCTGTATGACGGCGAGGTTGTGTTTGAAATCACGGGAGGAAAAAGCCTGAAATTTTCCATAAAGAAATATCAGCAGGAAGATTTTGAGCTTTTGAAAACAAATATCGGAAAATAATTATTTTGTCAGAAATTTGACTTTTTACTTTTTATACTGTATCTTTTCTTCAAGGGGAAAAATTCTAAAACACTTCCGCTAAAACTCCTAAAATGTTCAGATTAAAGGGGGTATTTATGGAGCACGTGTCAAAAGAACATCTTGATGAAATGGTGACAACCTTAAGCGAATCCTGGAAAGGTTCTCTGATTACGGCAGGCCTGAACGCGGGAATTTTCTCATCCATGAATTACAACACCCCGGTTTCAATTGATTTTCTGGCGGAAAAATTAAATTACGACAGGAATAAGCTTGATAAATGGTTTTATTACTGCGCCGGCGTCGGTCTTGTAAATCAGATTGACGGAGGCTATATCCTGTCGCCCAAATGCCATGTTTTTATGCCGGATTCCCCTTATAAGGATATTGTCGGATTCACCCGCCTTAATGATTATTTTATGCGCTCTGCAGTGGAAGCGCAGCATAATTTTAAAAAGGGCAGCAGCCTTGATAAACTGACAGAGGGAAAAATTACAAGAAATTATCAGCCAAGCGTCAGCGATAACCTGTCCGCGGAACTTATGGAATATTTTAAACAGTATAATATGGGGGGCGATGACACGCTTCTGGATGTGGGATGCGGCATAGGCGCATTCGCCAGGACAATATTGAAAAATATGCCGGGTTTAAAGATAACAGGCCTTGACCCGAATTTATTCGCTATTGAATGGGGCAGAAAAGAAAACCGCGAAAAAGGGCTTGGCGAAAGGCTGAAAATGGTCGTGGGCGACGCGGTTGATGATATTGGCGAGTTCGCGGATAAGTCTTTTGACTGGGTAATAGCGGTGAACCTGTTTCATTTTTTTCCTGTTGAACACAGGCTGAAACTGATGAAAAATATGGTAAGAATAGCCTCTAAAGGTGTGTTTTTTACCGAAACAATACTGGAAAAGTCAAAACTTGCGTTAAGTGCAGACCCTTTAATGTCGCTTTTGTGGAATGATTACACGGGATTTTTCAGGGAACATGACGCGGAAAATTTAAATAATCAGCTTGCGCAGGCGTATCCGGATGCTAAAATTGTGAAACATTTAATCCTGCAGAATTCCACTTATCTTATGGCAATTACCAAATAACGGCACAACAAAGGCGCATAAATGCTGAACACAAAAAAAAGCAGGGCTTTTGAAATACTAAGCACAGGGGCACGCCCCGGCGATGATATACAAAAAGTAAGGTTAATCCGGCAGGTAAACGGATTGAACCTGTTTTTTATAGGTGTCGCTGCCAGTGTCACTCTTATATTTACGTTTATTACATCCTCGGCGGAACTTAAAATAATACAGGGCTTGGCCACTGTTTTGTATGCAACAAGTCTTATCATAAATTCCAAAGGCAGGCTGAAATTCGCTTCAAACATGACAATGTATGTGTTTGAAGTGCATATATTCGGGGTTATGCTGTTAACAAACGGATGGACCAGCGCCGCGGTGAATCTTATTATCCTGTATCCGCTTATGGCAGCCCTTCTGGAACTTAATATAAACAAGCATCTTTGCATAGGCATCGGCGAAGCGGCGGCATTATTTGTTATTTACACTTTTTTACCGCAGGTAAATGAACTGCTGGTTAAAACAAGCAATATCGGCAGCGATGCCGTTATGGTGCTGGATATAATGGCGGCAACATACACCCCCATAATGGCAGCGGTGATTATAGGGATAATTTTTAAAGAAAATCTGAATGCCAGGAAAAAGCAAAAAGAAATGCTTGTGGAAATTTCGGATGCCAACAGGCAGCTGGAACTGTACGCAACGCAGCTTAAGGACGAGACGCAGAAGCTTAAAGCGGAGGTAAGTATCGCGAAAAAAATACAGACAATGGTACTTCCTTCGGTTGAAGAGATTAAACAGATAGACGAACTTGACATAGCGTGCATAATGAGGACCGCCACAGAGGTGGGCGGAGACTATTATGACGTTATAAAAATAGACGGCATAGTTACCATAGGCATAGGCGACGTCACAGGGCACGGGCTTTCCAGCGGGCTGATAATGCTTATGGCTCAGACAGCGGTAAGGACGCTGGCGGAAATGAAGGTAAAAGAGCCGAACACATACTTGAAACTGTTAAACAGGATCCTTTACGCGAATATCAGCAGGATAAAAGAAGACCGCAGCATGACCATGGTTATAATAACCTATATAAATAACAGGTATTATATTTCCGGACAGCACGAATCAGTTGTCATCTGCAGAAAAAACGGCGACATTGAAGTGATAGACACCATGGATAACGGTTTTTATGTCGGTATGACGCTTGATGTGCCGGATAATTATAAAAATATGGAGCTTATCCTTGAAAAGGATGATGTAATGTTATTGTATTCTGACGGGGTTACAGAAGCGGAAAATGTCAAAAAAGAGCAGTTTGGAATTACGAATTTATGCGATGCCCTTAAAAAATATCATCAGTTAAGCGCTGATAAAATCAAAGAGAAGTTTATGAAGGATTTATATAACTATATGGGCGAAACGGAAATTTATGATGATATATCGCTTGTGGTAATAAAACAGAGATAAAAGGGGGTACGTGAAAATGAAAATTGGAGATTATCTGGAGATTCCCGAAACAAAAAAAGTTATTTTGATTAAATTGACGCATGCTGACCTGCTTAAGATATGGAAAAGGTGCGGATTAACCGCCAATTATGGGGCAAGTTATCTGATATCATCGTGTCCGGAAAAGAAAGATGTAATGAATTCGGTTTCCATGATATTAAATGAACTTCTGGAAAACGCGGCAAAGTATTCTGATGAAGAAATGGGAAGCATAGAACTTACAATAACACTTTCCGGTGACTCGGCCATTCTTCAGGTGGATAATATAATTGATGAGCAGCGATATATGATTTTCAGAAAATTTGCCGATAAAATAACGAATTGTGAGGATGTGAATTCCCTGTATATAGAAAAACTGCAGTCTTTTGGCGAAAATGACGGGATGAAATCCGGAATCGGGCTATTGACGGTATTAAGCTTTTTTAATCCCAAAATGGGTTTCATGTTCCAGCCCCTGAAGGAAGCTAATAAATACAAAGTATCGGTTCAGGCTGCAATGCCGATAGAAGGGGCAACCACATGCAGATAAAAGGGGAAGACTATTCCATTGTATTTGATGACAAACTTAACACTGTAAATTTTAACGGCAGCCTGCGCCTTGAAAATATGGGCGAATATAACGCGATAGAGCAGTTTCTTCTTGATGTGCATGAATTAAACCTGCCGTTTTTAAACCTTGATTTTAAGGAAGTGGAATTTCTTAACAGTTCCGGCATTGCGATGCTTTGCAGGTTTATAATGGATGTGAAAAAACAGAATAAAATGCCTGTCATAGTTACCGGAAATGACGATATTTTATGGCAGAAAAAGTCATTTGCAAATCTGAAACTGCTTTGGGATAAAGTGGAAGTAAAATTCGGGCGCGCGCAGTAATCTAAAGGGGACAAAGTGGCTGATGACGGCGGGGTTAAGAAAACTGAAGAGCTGCAGGAAGAGCTTGATGTGTTAAAGAAAGAAAACGAAGAATTAAAACTGCTGTATGAAACCATCGTAAAACACGCAACGTCCCTTGAAAACGACCTTGAAAAAAAGCTGCGTGAAATAACGGTAATGTCTGTCACTGATTCGCTTACCAATATATTCAACCGCAGAAAATTCACAGACAGCCTGCTGTCAGAAGTTTCAAAAGCGTTAAAAAACGGCACAGCGCTTTCTTTGGTTATATTTGACATAGATAATTTTAAACAGATTAATGACAAATACGGCCATGATTACGGCGATTTTGTCCTGGTGACATCGGTCAGCATAATAAAAAAAGTCCTTTTGAATAATTCCGTGTTTGCAAGGTGGGGCGGCGATGAATTTACGATTCTGATGCCGGGAATTGACGCTCAGCAGGCGGTAAAAATAGCGCAGGCGGCGCGTGAAGAGCTTCATAATCATTATCTTAATATTCACAGGGAAGTATCGTGCAGTTTTGGAGTTACCGAACTGCTTAAAGAGGACAGCGTGAAAAGTTTTATTGTAAGGGCTGATAACGCGCTGTACGAGGCAAAAAACAGCGGCCGAAACAGCGTTAAAAACCTGTAATCTTTATTTAATCATCTCATTAAAGTTTGACAATATTAATCCCGGCTGTATAATCAAAAATATATTATATTTTATGCAATTTAAATATTCAGGGGTGATTTATGAACTGGCACACGGCAGAGACAGAAGATATTTTTAAAGAACTTAAAACTTCCGCCGGCGGATTATCCGAAGCTGACGCGGCCTTAAGGTACGCTGAACACGGGACGAATGAACTTAAAGGTAAAAAGAAAAAATCGGCCATTATCATGCTTCTTGAGCAGTTTACAGATTTTATGATACTGGTCCTGATAGCCGCGGCTGTCATTGCTGGGATAATAGGAGAGCCTGTTGATGCCGCAGCCATACTTGTAATTGTAATAATAAACGCGGTTATGGGCTTCACCCAGGAACAAAAAGCGGAAAAAGCCATAGAAGCGCTGCAGAAAATGGCGTCGCCGTCCGCTTTTGTTATACGGGACGGGCATGAAACAAAGATTCCGGCATCTATGATTGTTCCGGGTGATATTGTATTGCTTGAAACAGGTGCTATTGTCCCGGCTGATATGAGGATAATCACATCTTCTTCGCTTAAAATAGAAGAAGCGGCCCTTACAGGCGAATCGGTATCAAGCGAAAAAAATCCTGGAAAAATAGAAGATGCTGATGCCGTGCTTGCTGACAGAAAGAATATGGCATATAAAGGCACGATGGTAAGTTACGGCAGGGGGACGGGCGTCGTAACCGCCACAGGGATGAATACGGAACTTGGAAAAATAGCCTCCATGCTGCAGGATGAGAAGGAAGAAAAAACACCGCTTCAGAAAAAGATGATTTCTTTTGGTAAGTACATATCAATTGCCGTGCTTGGCATCTGCGCGGTGGTATTTGTTACGGGTATTTTAAGGGGCGAAGAACCCATGAGGATGTTTTTAACCGCGGTCTCGCTGGCGGTTGCCGCAATACCGGAAGCCCTGCCCGCGGTAATAACCATTTCCCTTGCGCTTGGAGCCGGGATTATGGCGGAGAAAAACGCGCTTATAAGAAAACTTCCGGCTGTTGAAACTCTGGGTTCTGTAACCTATATCTGCTCCGATAAAACAGGAACGCTTACGGTTAATAAAATGACGGTGGAAAAATACTACAGCGGCGGTATCTTTTATGAGGCCAAAGGCACCGATAAGCCGGACAGTGTTTTTATGACGGCTGTCGCGTTAAGCAATGATTCAAGGAAACAGGCCGAAGGAAAAACTGAAGGCGAACCCACGGAAAACGCCCTTTATGAATCAGCCGCGGAATTTGGTTTTGTCAAAGAGGAACTTGTAAAATTGTATCCCAGAGTCGCGGAAATCCCTTTTGATTCTGACAGAAAATGCATGACAACTTTTCATAAAAATCCTGAAGGCGGTTTTATATCTTTTACAAAAGGGGCGTCAGATTCCATACTTGCTGTTTCTGATCTTATGTCAGCCGGCGGTAAAACGGCGCACGCGGATAAAACGGAAATTGACAGGGTTAATGATGAAATGGCCGATAACGGGCTTAGAATAATTGCGTTTGCGTGCAGGTATTGGAATCAGCTGCCGGAAGTTATTACACCTGAAAACGCCGAGAAAGACCTGATATTTTTAGGGCTTGCGGCAATGATTGACCCGCCAAGGCAGGAAGCGGCTGAAGCGGTTAGGATTGCCTTAAAAGCCGGAATTAAGCCGGTTATGATAACCGGAGACCATCCGTCAACAGCCAAAGCTATCGCCGTTAAACTTGGAATTGCCGGCGCAGATGACGGCGTTATGACCGGAGCCGTGCTGAAAAAACTGCCTGAAGATGAATTTTTGGATAAGGTTGAATCCATAAAAGTTTACGCTAGGGTTGCGCCGGAACAGAAACTGATGATAGTCAAGGCGCTTCAGGCAAAGGGGCAGTATGCGGCAATGACAGGCGACGGTGTTAACGACGCGCCCGCGCTGAAAAAAGCGGATATAGGCATTGCGATGGGGATTACCGGGACAGATGTGTCAAAACAGGCGGCGCATATGATACTGCTTGATGATAATTTCGCGACAATAGTAGGCGCGGTAAAACAGGGAAGAATAATTTATGATAATATCAGGAAGTTCATTAAATATCTTCTTACCACAAATTCCGGCGAAATATGGACGCTGTTTTTAGCGCCTTTTATGGGACTTCCGGTGCCGCTTCTTCCCATACATATACTGTGGATTAATCTTGTGACTGACAGCCTGCCGGCGCTTGCCCTTACAAAAGAACCGGGAGAAAAAGACATTATGGACAGGCCTCCAAGAAGCCCGAAAGAAAATATTTTCAGCCACGGCCTTGGCGCCCATGCGATATGGGTCGGCGTGCTTATGGGCGGTGTTGTGCTTGCGATACAGGCGTGGGCAATACATATCGGTGACTCGCACTGGCAGACAATGGTGTTTACAGTTTTATGCCTTACTCAGCTTGGCCATGTTATGGCGATAAGGTCGGAAAAACAATCTGTTTTTAAACAGGGAATATTTTCTAATATCCTGCTGTTGGGCTCTATAATTCTGGTGTTTGCGCTGCAGATGCTGACTATATATGTTCCGTTTTTAAATGATTTGTTTAAAACACAGCCGCTTTCGCTGAAAGAACTTGGCATTTGTGTTGCGGCTTCATCTGTTGTTTTTATCGCGGTTGAACTTGAAAAAATGATTAAAAGAATAATTCATTACAATTAAATACAATGATTTTGTTGACATATTACCAAAATGGTAGTATTCTGATAATGAAATAAACGATAAGCCAAAAGGCGCCGGCCTGACGGTGAATCGCGGCAAGAAAATAAATTGTGCTGAGTAAAAAGGGCGCGCCCCGATTGCGAAGGCAAGATAATAGGCGAAATTATAATATTATCCCCGCGCTTTCGGCGCGGGGATTTTTTTTTTGCCGCAATAAAAGGAGGTAATAATGGAAACAAGGATAGCGGTGGCAAGTATCATAGTGGAAAACACAGAAGTGTCCGACGAATTAAACGCCATAATACATGATTACGGGCAGTATGTCATAGGCAGGATGGGAATACCTTACCGCAAGCAGGGAATTTCCGTAATCTGCATTGTTATGGACGCCCCCAACGATGTTATCAATTCGTTTTCGGGCAAGGCCGGTATGCTTGACGGTGTCACGATAAAAACGGCTTATTCAAGGGTGTTTAATAATTCCGGTTCTGCGGAATAAAAGGAGCTAAAAATGTATAATCCCAAATCAAAAGACGCTAATGAATTTATTGACAACAATGAGGTTATTGAATCAATTGAGGAAGCAAAGAAACTTGTTAATGACGCGCAGTACATAGAAAAGATTCTGGAAAAAGCGGAAACCTGCAAAGGGTTAACCCACAGGGAAGCCGCTGTGCTTCTTGAACTTGAAGATGACGCCGCGCTTGAAAAAATCTATAAATCCGCCAAGAAAATAAAAGAAAAGATTTACGGCAACAGGATAGTGCTTTTTGCGCCGCTGTATCTTTCCAATTACTGCGTTAATAACTGTAAATACTGCGCTTATAAATGTTCCAATAAGATTGGCAGGACTCAGCTTTCACAGGAACAGTTAAAAGAAGAGGTGCGGGCCCTTGAAGCTTTGGGGCATAAAAGGCTTCTGCTTGAAGCCGGTGAAGATGATGAAAAGTGCCCCATAGATTATGTGGTTGACTGCATAAAGACAATTTACGCGGAAAAGTTTAAAAACGGCTCAATCAGAAGGGTAAATGTTGATATCGCCGCAACCACCGCGGAAAATTACGTAAAATTAAAGGAAGTTGGCATAGGGACATACCTGCTGTTTCAGGAGACTTATCATAAACCCACTTATGAAAAGGTTCACGCCGGCCCCAAAAAGAATTATGAATGGCACACAGAGGCAATGGACAGGGCGATGCTTGACGGAAAAATTGACGATGTCGGAATAGGCGTTTTATACGGTTTATATGACTACAAATATGATACCATTGCAATGCTGATGCACGCGGAACACCTTGAAGCTGCGGCAGGCGTAGGCCCTCATACAATATCGTTTCCAAGATTATTACCTGCTGAAGGTGTTGATTACAAAAGCTTTCCTTATCTGGTTAAAGACAGGGATTTTAAAAAACTTGCGGCTGTTACAAGGCTTGCAGTCCCGTATACCGGGATGATACTGACCACAAGGGAAAACGCCGAATTCCGCAGGGAACTTTTGGATATCGGTTTTTCGCAGATGAGCGCGGGTTCAAGCGTCGGTGTGGGCGGTTATTCGGACACGGCGAAAAAGGTTCACGAAGGGCTTGAAGAAAAGCCGCAGTTTAACCTTGCTGATCACAGAAAGCCGATGGATGTCATAAAAGGCCTTGTAAAAGACGGATATATACCAAGCTACTGCACGGCCTGCTACCGCGAAGGGCGCACGGGCGACCGCTTTATGCCGCTGGCGAAATCCGGACAGATAGGCAACTTCTGCCTTCCAAACGCGCTTTTAACTTTTGAAGAGTATTTAAAGGACTATGCGGATGAAGAATTGAAAGTGATGGGCAAAGAGCTTATAGACAGGGAAATACAGAACATCCCGGACGCAAGAAGGCGGGAAAAGGCGCTTTCTTACCTTGAACGCATCCGCAGCGGCGACAGGGATTTAAGGTTTTAAAGAGAATAAAAAATAAGATTAAACATACCTTTTCACTTGCGGTGTTTATGGATGCTGTCAGCTGCTTATCAGGGTTATGCCTATAATTTGTTCGGCGGGTGCCGTGGAACAGATATACGGGCTGGGCTCTTGGTTAAATACGCCTGATAAACAGACTGTATAGAAATTTTAAAATTAAGATTTATCACGGCTGAACATAAAAGGCAAACCTGCTGTTAAAAATCATATAATTTAATAAAATGCCGGAATATTCTTTCTTCGGGGGAGGTATTAAAGAAAACTCCTGTTTTCAAAGCATTTCTGCGGTTTGCGGGAATTGTGTTAGTGTGTTATAATCAGTTCTGTTAACCGCTAAAAATAATAGGTATAATGTTGATTTTTTTTGTTTTTGTAAAGGAGGAATAATGATAAGAAATTTTCCGGATTTTTCCCGAAAAATAAAGGAGTTTTTTACAAGAAACCTGCCGGCGAAAAAAATAATAAATGAAAATCCGCTAAGGGCAGAACTTTTCAGCATGGATCAGTTTGAACTGCATGCAAAATTTTTGGCAGAAAAGCATACAGTAAGCCTGAAAAAAAACAGGGAAAAACTCCTTATACGACTGAAAGATAACGAACAAATACTGCTGCGTACCAATAAAATGCTTAATGAAGCCGCTAAGGCCAAAAATACCATTACTCCTGCAGGAGAATGGATACTTGATAATTATTACCTTATAGAAGAACAGATACGGCTTGCGCAGAAATTCTTTCCAAAAGTTTACAGCCGCGAACTTCCGGGGCTGTCTTCGGGGCCTATGTCAGGTTATCCAAGGGTTTATGATATTGCCATGGAAATAGTATCGCATGGCGACGGGCGTATTGATGTCGCCGGTTTAACCGCTTTTATTACATCCTATCAGAGAGTAAAAAAACTGAAACTTGGTGAGTTATGGGCTATTCCTATTATGCTTCGGCTTGCGCTTATAGAAAATTTAAGGCGTGTTTCTGTTTATATGATGGCGACGCAGGAAGACAGGGATAAGGCGGATTACTGGGCAAACAGAATTCTGGAAGTGGCGGTTAAAGATACCGATAATTATATTCACGAAATAGCGGCGATGGCAAAGGACAATCCGCCTATGTCGGACTCTTTTGTGTCAGAATTTGTAAGGCGTCTTCAGGGGCAGAGCGCTAACATTGACCTGCCTTTAAACTGGCTGGAGAAGAAACTGTCAGAGCAGGGCGAAACAGTGGACAGGCTGATACGTTCAACAAGCCGTAAACAGGCATCCAATCAGGTTTCTATAGCAAATACGATAGAAAGCTTAAGGCTTCTTGAAGGGACAAACTGGCATGATTTTGTTGAAACTTTAAGTGCGGTTGAAGCAGTTTTAAGAAAGGATCCATGCGAAGTTTACGGCGCCATGTCTTTTGAAACCCGTGACGCATACCGCCATGTCATTGAAAAACTTGCGGCAAAAAGCGGGCTTTCTGAAGAATCTGTGGCGGCACGGGTCTTGAAACTTGCCGAAAGCGGGAAATTCAGGACTGCGCATGTTGGTTATTACCTTATTGATAAAGGGCTGGAACAGCTTTATAAAGTTCTGAAAATAAGATTTCCCGCCGGCAGCCTGCTGCAGGCAAAGAATACCGTATTATCAATGCCTTTATATATCGGTTCAATTGTCTTTTTCACGTGTGCCGTATCCGCTGCGGCCTTATTTCTGGCGCAGAAGCTGGGGCTGCAGGGCTGGCTTAATCATATTTTACTTTTAGTACCTGTTTTTTTTGCGGTAAGTCAGACAGTTGTTTCAGTCGTGAACTGGGTATCCACAATTATTGTAAGGCCTAAAACGCTGCCTAAAATGGACTTTTCAAAATCGATAGCGCCCGGGGCGCATACGCTTGTGGTTGTTCCCACGTTGCTTGGAAGCACACGGGGGATTGAATCGCTTATAGAAAATCTGGAAGTCAGTTACCTTGCAAATAAAGACCCCAGGATAAATTATGCGCTGCTGACTGATTTTAAGGATGCGCTGCAGGAAACTATGCCGGAAGATGAGGAACTGTTATCCTGTGTGGCCGAAGGCATAGAAAAATTAAATAACAAATATCCGGGCCGGGACAGCGAAATATTCTGTCTTTTTCACAGAAACCGTAAATGGAATCCGCGTGAAAAGCTTTGGATGGCATATGAAAGAAAAAGAGGTAAGCTTTCGGAGTTAAATATGCTTCTTAGGGGCGGCGGGAAGGATAAATTCAGCTTAATAAAAGGCGATGTGCAGCGGCTGCAGGATGTAAAGTATGTAATTACACTAGACACGGATACCCGGATGCCAAGGGACGCGGTTAAAAATCTGGTATCAATTATATGCCATCCGCTTAATCAGCCGGTATATGATGAAAATAAAAAACGGGTGGTATCCGGTTACGGCATACTTCAGCCTAGGGTGGAAGCTGGTTATCCCGGGGAAAATCCGTCTCTTTTTGTAAAAATTTTCGGAGGGGAAACGGGAATTGACCCTTATACAAAAGCAGTTTCGGATGTGTATCAGGACCTGTTTTTTGAAGGTTCATTTATAGGAAAAGGGCTTTATGATGTTGATGCTTTTGAAAATTGTTTAAAAGACCGGCTGCCTGAAAATCTTATACTAAGCCATGATATGCTGGAAGGGTGTTATGCCCGCTGTGCTTTGGTGACAGAGGTTGAACTTCATGAGAAGTACCCGACAGGATATCTTAAGGATGTAAGCCGCAGGCGGCGCTGGATACGGGGCGACTGGCAGATAACACAATGGCTTTTTTCAAGGGTTCCCGGTCCTGACGGGAAAAAATCTAAAAATCCGCTGTCGTTTTTGTCACAGTGGAAAATATTGGATAATTTAAGGCGCAGCCTTGTGCCTTTATCTGTTTTTCTGGCGTTTTTATCCGGCTGGTTTCTGCTTGAAAATTCATGGCCGTGGACGCTTCTTATAATACTGTTTTCAGGGCTGCCGATAGCAATTAAACTGTTTTATGATATGGGAAGAAAACCGGAAGGCATAACGATAGAATCGCATATGTCGGCGCTGTATGTTTCGCTGGCTGACCGCGTCCTGCAGTTTCTGCTTTCATTTGTATTTATAGTTTATGAGGCATATTATAATGTCGCGGCCATTGTAACCACTTTTTGGCGGAAGTACATAACGCGCAGAAAACTTCTGGAATGGAATACTTTCGCGGAAACTGAACTTGTGGGAAATATGACCGCGGTTGATTATATAAGAAAAATGATTGCAGCTCCGTCTGCGGCGCTGTTGTGCGCGGTATCCGGATTTATAAAATCCGACCTGCCGGCGGTTATAATAATTATTACCTGGTTGGTTTCTCCTTTAATTGCTTATATTATCAGCAGGCCGGCTTCTCTGCGCCGCGATGTATTATCCTCATCTGAGAAAAGTTTTTTAAGAATGTGCGCAAGGAAGACCTGGAGATTTTTTGAGGAGTTTGTAACCGCCCGGGACAATTACCTGCCGCCGGATAATTTTCAGGAAGAACCGCTGGGTGTGGCCGCGCGCAGGACATCTCCCACCAATATTGGGCTTTCTCTTTTATCCAATCTCACGGCATATGATTTTGGATATATATCAATGGGGGAGGCGCTTGACAGGGTCAAAAAGACACTTGTTACCATGAGCGCGATGGAGAAATACAGGGGCCATTTTTATAACTGGTACAGCACAGAATCTTTAAAACCGCTGCTTCCATTATATGTTTCTTCCGTTGACAGCGGTAACCTTATAGGCAATTTACTGGTTCTGCGTTCGGGCCTTTCTGAAATGCGAGGGGAAAAAATTATATCATTAAAAATAATTGACGGCCTGTGGGATACCCTTAACGTGATTAAAGATAGTTACAAAGAACCGGTTAAAAATATGGCTGCCGCAGCCGCGGAAATATCGGAAAGGGTAAAGGCAAGAATCAGCAGGATGGGTGATAAACTATCATCTGCACCTGAAACACTTCAGGAATTACATATGCTTTTACTGCATTTATCCGCAGAAAGTTCAAAAATGATTATTGATCTTGAATTTTTGGGCCTTGTCAAAACGAAAAAATGGGGTATGGCTTTTGAAAGGCAGTGTTATCACCTGCTTGAAGACATGGCCTATATGGCGCCATGGATACTGCTTCCTGCTGAAATTCCGGGAATGTGGGATAAAGATGACGGCAAACAGAAGGATGTTCTTAATTTTTTAAGGGAAGAATTAAGGCGCCTTGACGCGATACCTGTGCTTGATGACGCGGCGCGGCTTGAATTAAGGTTAACTCCCTCTATAAATCAGATACTTGAATTTAACGGGAATAACGCAGCCGAAACAGAGTGGCTGTTGCAGTTTAAAAATGCAATTACAACCGCGGGGGCAAGGGCGTGCGAGAGAATAGATTTAATTGAGGAACTTTCACTTTTGTGCGGCGAAATGACAGATGTTGAATATGATTTTCTTTACAATAAGTCCAAACATCTCTTTCATATTGGATATAACGCGGGTGAAAGAAAAACTGATGCTTCATGCTATGACCTTCTGGCGTCAGAATCCCGCCTGGCCAGTTATACCGCTATAGCTCAGGGAAGCGTGCCCCAGGAACACTGGTTTATGCTTGGAAGGCTGCTGTCAAAGCGCGGCGGAGATCCGGTGCTTGTATCGTGGGGAGGCTCCATGTTTGAATACCTGATGCCCCTTCTTATAATGCCGGATTATGAAGGCACGCTTCTTAACAGGACTTATAAAGCCATAGTAATGAGACAGATAGATTACGCAAGGCGCAATGAAGTGCCGTGGGGCATATCGGAATCCGGTTATAACAAAGTTGATACTACAATGGCCTATCAGTACCGTTCTTTTGGTGTGCCGGATTCAGGATTTAAGCGCGGATTATCAGAAGATCTTGTTATCGCGCCATACGCGTCTGCTATGGCTTTAATGGTAGAGCCCGAAAAAGCCTGTGAGAATCTGGAACTTATGAAAGATAACGGGTTCGAAGGGGAATACGGTTTTTATGAGGCAATTGATTACACGCCGGCCCGGCTTGCCACGGATGAAAATTATGCGGTGATAAAATCTTACATGGCACATCATCAGGGAATGTCATTTTTGTCTTTTGCCTACGTCCTTTTAGACAGGCCCATGCAGAGGCGTTTTTTGGCCGATCCGATGTTTAAAGCCACAGAACTTCTGCTGCAGGAAAAGATTCCGGCGGATGTACCGTTTCTTTATGACACGGAAATTACAGGGCCGCTCAGGCAGGTGGAAGAAAGGGAGGCGCTGTTGCGCGTCTTTACAAATCCCGATACTCCTACGCCGGAAATACACCTTTTATCAAACGGTAAATACAGCGTTATGGTGACAAATGCCGGCGGAGGTTACAGCAGATGGAAGAATACCGCGGTAACAAGATGGCGTGAAGACGCGGCGCTGGATAACGAGGGGGCGTTTGTGTACATCAGGGATAAGCAGACCGGGGATTTCTGGTCTGCCGCCCATCAGCCGACGCTTAAAAAATCCAGAAATTATGAAGCGGTTTTTTCGCAATCGCGCGCGGAGTTTAAAAGGCGCGATTACAGCATAGATACGCATATGGAAATTGTCGTTTCTCCGGAAGATGACGCGGAACTGCGCAGGATTACCATAACCAACAGGTCGCGCGATAAACGTCACCTGGAATTTACCAGTTACGCTGAAGCGGTGCTTAATTATCCGGAAGCGGATCAGGCGCACAGCGCTTTTAGCAATTTGTTTATCCGGACGGAAATTATTAAACCTTATCAGGCGATAATATGTGCCAGAAGGCCGCGCTCTGAGGATGAATCGTACCCTTTTATATTGCACCTTATGGCAGTCCACGGTAATTCCACCGCGCCTGCTTCATACGAAACTGACCGGAGCAAATTTATAGGGCGCTGCGGAACCAAGGCAGATCCGGCGGCTATGCATGATAACGGCGTCCTTTCAGACAGTGAAGGCGCGGTGCTTGACCCCATAATTTCTATACGCGGCAGCGTGGAACTTGATTCCCAGGAATCGGCTGTTGTTGATTACGTTACGGCTGTCTGCGGCAGTATGGAAGATGCGAAAAAACTGATAGAAAAATACAGGGACCGCAATCTTGCGGACAGGGTTTTTAATCTGTCCTGGACACACGGGCAGGTTGCTCTTCAGCAGATAAACGCCACGGAAGCTGATGCCCAGCTTTATGGGCGCCTTGCCGGCGCTATTGTTTATTCAAATCCGGCGTGGCGCGCTGCGGCAACAATAATTAAAAAAAATCTAAGGGGGCAGCCGGATTTATGGGGCTACAGCATTTCCGGAGACCTGCCCATAGTTCTTGTAAGGGTGGAAGATCCGGAAAATATTGATATAATTGACCGCCTTGTGCAGGCGCATTCATACTGGCGTATGAAGGGGTTAAGGGTGGACCTTGTAATCTGGAATGAAGATCATTCGGTTTATAGGGATGATATGAGCGAAAAAATAAACAGCCTGATATCAAAAAACGGCGCCGGTATGTCAAACCAGCCCGGCGGCATATTTTTAAGGCGCGCGGATCAGATGTCTGAAGAAGATAAAGTGCTTATGCAGGCCGTTGCCAGGATAATAATCACGGACAGGGGCGGAACGCTTGCGGAACAGATTGAACGTATGTCTCATATAAGGCCGCAGCGCCCGCTGCTGAATGTCATAAAAAGGTTTGGAGTTGAGAAAGAGGATGAGGGTATTGGCGAGCGGAAAGACCTTGAATATTTTAACGGCCTGGGCGGGTTTACCCCTGACGGCAGGGAATATGTCATAAATACAGCGCCCGGCAAAAGAACGCCGGCGCCATGGGCGAATGTGCTGGCGAATAAAGATTTTGGCACTGTTATATCGGAAAGCGGAAGCGCTTACACCTGGAGCGAGAATGCCCACGAGTTTCGTCTGACACCTTGGAAAAATGACCCTGTTACAGACGCCTGCGGGGAAGCTGTCTATATCAGGGATGATGAATCCGGACGTTTTTGGTCGCCTACACCGCTTCCGGCGTCAGGAAAAACAGGCTATATATCACGGCATGGTTTTGGTTACAGTATTTTTCAGCACAGGGAAAACGGGATAGAATCAGAACTGACAGTTTTTGTTTCGCCTGAGCATCCGGTAAAGTTTAGTGTCCTGAAAATAAAAAACTATTCAGGGCGTAAACGCAGCCTGTCAGTAGCTTCGTATAATGAACTTGTTATGGGGGCGCACAGGGATAAATATCACATGCATATTACAACGGAGATTGATTCAAAAAGCGGGGCTATGTTTGCCTATAACCACTACAATAAGGAATTCTCTGACAGGGTTGTATTTCTTGATACAAGCGATACCGCAAGGTTTGTTACCGGCGACAGGAATGAATTTTTGGGAAGAAACGGGTCTATGGGTTCGCCTGCAGCCATGTATAAAGACAGGCTTTCGGGTAAAACCGGCGCAGGATTTGACCCGTGTGTCAGTATTCAGGTTAAATTTGAATTAAACGATAATGAAGAAAAAGAAACGGTATTTTTATTTGGCTCGGGCAAAAGCCCGGACGAAGCGCGTGAAATACTTCAGCGTTATAACGGGCCGGCGTTGGTGCATAAAGAACTTGAAAATGTCTGGGAACACTGGAAAAGAAGCCTTGGTGTAATTTATGTTGAAACGCCGGATAATTCATTAAATTTTCTTGTGAATGGCTGGCTGCAGTATCAGGTAATAAGCTGCCGTTTGTGGGGGCGCAGCGGTTATTACCAGTCCGGAGGCGCGTATGGTTTCAGGGATCAGCTGCAGGATGTCATGGCGCTTATGCATTCCCATCCGGAAATGATAAGGCAGCAGTTGCTTACTTTTGCCGCCCATCAGTTTGTAGAAGGAG
The DNA here is from genome assembly GCA_029565735.1 of bacterium. Taxonomy (GTDB): domain Bacteria; phylum Oederibacteriota; class PGYV01; order PGYV01; family PGYV01; genus PGYV01. Next base: position 45,143 of record JAKQNO010000057.1, on the reverse strand, counting down.
ATGTGCAGCACTGGTGGCATCCGCCTTCAGGAAGGGGAGTCAGAACCAGATGTTCTGATGATTATTTATGGCTGCCTTTGGTAACTTCTTTATATGTTGCACAAATAGGCGACACCGGAGTATTGAATGAAAAAGTGCGTTTTCTGGAAGGGCCGCCGGTTAATCCCGGCGAAGAGTCATATTACGGCATGCCCGGGTTGTCGGAAAAGCAGGGAACCCTTTACGAACATTGTGCTGCGGCTGTCAGGCACGCATTAAATTACGGCATTCACGGACTTCCGCTTATTGGCAGCGGCGACTGGAATGACGGTATGAATCTGGTTGGTAAAGACGGAAAAGGCGAAAGTGTCTGGCTGGCATTCTTTCTACATAAGGTTCTTATGTCCATGTCTCAGATGGCAAAACAGCATGGGGATGAAACTTTTTCGGATGAATGTTTAAAAGAAGCTGCAGCACTTTCTAACAATATAGATAAAAATGCATGGGATGGAAACTGGTACCTGCGGGCTTATTTTGATAATGGAGAGCCGCTGGGTTCTTCTTTAAATACAGAGTGCCGTATAGATTCTATTCCGCAGTCATGGGCTGTTATTTCCGGTGCGGCAGATCCGGCAAGGGCAAAAGAGGCAATGGAAAGCGTGGATAAGCTGCTTGTTGACAGGCAGGGAATGCTGATAAAACTTTTTACCCCGCCTTTTGATAAAACTTTAAATAATCCGGGTTATATAAAAGGATATGTGCCGGGCGTAAGGGAAAACGGCGGACAGTATACACACGCGGCTGTCTGGTCTGTAATGGCATTTGCCGCGTTAAAAGACAGAGCGCGGGCGTGGGAACTGTTCAATTTAATAAACCCCATCAGTCACAGCGATACGGCGGAAAAATCCGCCATATATAAGGTGGAACCGTTTGTTATGGCTGCTGATGTGTACGGGGTTGAATCTAACACAGGCCGGGGCGGTTGGACATGGTATACGGGGTCTGCTTCGTGGATGTATCAGCTTATTGTTAATAATCTGCTGGGAATTCAGCTTAAAGTTGACCGGCTTTATTTTGAACCGTGCCTTCCAATAGAGTGGCGGTCATTTAAGGTTCATTACCGTTTTCGGGAAACTTTTTATCACATATTACTGCAAAGGTCAGGGGCAGAAGATAAAGTGATGTCGGTAACTGTTGACGGCAACGCTCGGCAGGATTTATCCATCCCGCTTATTGACGACAGAATAGAACACACGGTGGAAGTGGTAATAGGGTGAGTTTTTAGCGAGGTAACAGGTAACAATTGTCAACTTACAGTCATAAGACGCTGAATAACCGACGACTTAAAGTTAATAGCGATTGCGTTTTGTTGTTTTAATTGATTCGTATATCATGGCTGCTATTTCATCAGCTTCTTTATACAGAACCGGTACGCTTGACTCTATTATCAACGCTGATTCAGCTAATAATTCAAACCAATGCTTGCTTTCATCAATTTCTTCAGCAACGATGCCCGGTTTTGCGATAAATTCAGCAGTGGAACGTGTTTTTTTTAGCAGTACGATAATCAGCAGATACAGATGTTGCGCTTCTTAAAAGTTGATTGCCTAACGATTTATAAATATGATTTTTAGGGAAGTTTTTAATAATTTTTATTACATCAACTGCAAATTTTTTTGTCCTGTTTTTTAACTGATCTTTTTCATTTAGCTGTAACTTGTCACCTGCAACTTGCAACTTTATATTCCCGCTTTCCAATTCTCTCTGTATAGGCTTCTGTATTGAATGGTTTCCGCAATATAAGTGGATGCAATATCCTCCGTGCCCTCTAAATCCGTTATTATCCGGGATCTTTTTTGATTCGTGAAATCAATTATATCAATTATTCAAAGAGGTTTTAATCTCTTATGGCTGGTTACGGCTTTAAACAGAAACTTTAATTTTACTTCACAAATATAATTATTCGGCGTAATATATTTACTTAATATTACGCCGAATTGCAGGCCTGCCGGCAGAAGGAATAATTATTTATGTCCAGACTGATAAAAGAGAATACAGGTATTACCATTGTAAAAATGGCTCTGCCGATGTTAGCCGGCACGTTCGCGATAAATATGTACAACCTTACCAATGTGTGGTTTGTATCCCGCCTTGGAACCGATTCGCTTGCCGCCATATCATTTGCTTTTCCTGTCGTTATGCTGCTGACATTTATAATACGCGGCATTGGCACCGGGGTAATGTCTTTAACCGCCGGCCTTATAGGCGCAAAAGACACCGCAAATACTTCAAAACTTGTAATTCATTCCATGATTTTCGCGGTTATAACGGCGCTTCTAATGACATTGGCCGGCATTTTAACCGCCAAGATGCTTTTTGCAAAACTGGGGGCTTCCGGCAACACCCTTTCTTTAGCCCTTGAATACATGAATATATGGTATCTGGGTTCCGTAATAATGGTTGTGCATATGATACTTGGCGATATCATTATGAGTACAGGCAACACCAGGGCTATAAGCGCGCTTATGGTGGGCGGAACAGTGGTAAACATTTTTTTTGATTTAGGCCTTATTTTTGGGAAGTTTGGAATGCCCGCCCTTGGAATAAAAGGAGCGGCCATAGCGACTATTATTTCGCAGTCGTTTACCCTTACCGGCGCTTTATTTATACTGTTTGTCAGGCTTAAGATTATTGTTCCGATTGTACTCAGGTTAAATGAAATCAGGGAATCCTGGCTTAAGATTATTAAATTCGCGGTTCCAAGTTCTTTGGGAATGATTATGACACCGGTATCAGCTGCTGTTATAACCAAACTTGTGGCAGGATACGGCGATGAGGCGGTTGCGGCCGCGGGCGTTGCCGGCAGGATAGAAATGTTTGCTTTTATGATACCAATGACAGTCGGCATGTCCTTAATACCTTTTGTGGCGCAAAATTACGGCGCGGGAAGGACAGACAGGATAAAAGAAGCCCGTGTAATTACCATGTCTTTTGCCGCGATTTATGGCCTGTTTATAGCGGCATTATTCTTTATTTTCAGCAGGCCCATGGCTGTCTTGTTTTCATCTGATCCAAATGTCATAAACGTCCTTGTCCTTTACATAAAGATCACCTGTGCTGGTTATGGAATGCTTGAAATACACCGCTACGCGGGATTCTGCCTGCTTGGTATGCAGGCGCCGGTACAGGCTTCAGTTCTTGATATTGTAAGAATAGTAATTTTACTTATACCGCTTTCAATAATAGGCGAAAAATTGTTTCATTTAAACGGTATATTTACAGGAAGGCTGCTAACTGACCTTGCAGCAGGCGCGGTGGGAATTATATGGTCAGGAATGGTTATTAAAAGAAAAGAAAGTAAGTAAAAATTTCTATCTCTGTCTCTCTTTTTGCCTTGCCTGATACATTCTTTCCCTTAATCCGCCGTGTTTGACAAAGGCTTCTTCTAATTGTTTTAACTGCCGGTCAAGCAGGTAGTTTGTCTGGTGAATAAGGCAGATAACGGTGTTGGCAGCGGTCTCTGCAGTGCCTTCAATATAGGTCCTATAGGACTTATAGGACCTATCAGGCGCGCTTCCCAGGGCGCGCACCTGTAAAGCTGCGGTGTTGGCCTTATCCCACAGTATCATTCCGTTCTGGCGCAGATAGTCCTGGTAATCCAACAGCAATTCTTCAAGGCTGGCGCGTGCAACGCCAATCAGCTTAATCTCTGTTTCTTTGGATACAGCCGACGCCATGCTGCCTTCGGCGATATTCTGCCTGCCGCTTCTGGCTGCCTGTATCATCTGGTCTGTTGTCCGTGAAAACTTACTTACAAATCTTTCACAAAATTTAACAGTTGCGTCATAAACAATCTCCGACATCTGAAATGATTTTAACTTCTGATACCCGCCGTGGGGAAGTATGATTTTATTGTTGTCTAATCCCATTATATCCCCACTTTCCAATGCTCTCTGTCCAGGCTTCTGTACTGAATTGCCTCCGCAATGTGGGTGGAAGTGATATTTTCCGCGCCTTCCAAATCCGCTATTGTGCGTGATACTTTTAACACGCGGTCATACGCGCGGGCGGACAAACCAAGATTTTCAATTGCTGTTTTTAATAATGCCTGCGAATCATTGTCCAGCTGGCAGAATTTCCTTGTGTGCCGCGGCCCCATATGCGCGTTAAAGAAAACCCCTGATTTTTCAAACCTTTTTTCCTGCGTTTTGCGCGCGGTGTTTACGCGCTTGCGTATTGACGCCGAAGTTTCCGCCTCTGCTTTTGATGCAAGGTCGTTATATTCCACAACCGGCACTTCCACATGAATATCTATCCTGTCCAGAAGCGGGCCGGATATTTTAGACATATATTTTTCCCGCTGAGCCGGCGTGCATGAACAGCTTTTTGTCGGGTGCGTGGAATAACCGCAGGGGCAGGGGTTCATTGCTGCAAACAGGACAAACCTTGCCGGATATGTAATTGAAATTGCCGCGCGTGAAATTGTAACGTGGCCGTCTTCCAGCGGCTGTCTTAAAACTTCCAGCACGTTTCTGTTGAACTCCGGCAGTTCATCCAGAAACAAGACCCCGTTATGGGACAATGATACCTCACCCGGGCGCGGAACCGCACCGCCGCCGATTAAGCCCGCGTCGGAAATTGTATGGTGCGGCGAGCGGAAAGGGCGCGTTGCGATAAGCGCGGTCTTTTCGCGCATATATCCTGACACACTGTGAATTTTTGTGGTTTCAATTGCTTCTGCAAGGTTCATTTCCGGCAGAATGGTGGGGAATCTGCGCGCAAGCATTGTCTTGCCGGACCCCGGCGGCCCGATAAGGATAATATTATGCCCGCCCGCGGCTGCTATTTCCATCGCGCGCTTAACATGCTGCTGGCCTTTAACCTCTGAAAAATCAACGTGGTAAACCGAAGCCCTGGAAAACACTTCGGTAATATCAATCGCGTGGGGGTCAAGCGTGATTTCGCCGTTTAGAAAATCAAAAACCTGCCTGAAGTGTTTCACCGCAAGCACATCAATGCCTTCAACCACAGCTGCTTCATCAGCATTGGCAAAAGGCACTATTATGCCTTTATAGCCAAGGTTCTTTGCCAGAAGCGACATTGACAAAGCGCCTTTAACGGAGTTTATGGAGCCGTCAAGCGACAGCTCGCCTGTAATCATATAACTTTCAAGTTTAGCGGTATTTAAAGTGCCGCAGGCGGCTAAAATGCCTATGGCTATGGGCAGGTCAAACGAAGGCCCTTCTTTTTTGCGGTCAGCAGGGGATAAATTTAGCGTAATTTTCTGGTTTGGAGGGAACTCTATCATTGAATTTGTAATGGCGGATTTAACCCTGTCTTTGCTTTCTTTGACGGAAACGTCGGGAAGGCCCACGATGGAAAAACCGGGTATTCCAAAAGTCATATCTGTTTCAACTTCCACTTCATAAGCGTCAATACCCAAAATGGATGCGGATTTAACTTTGCTTAACACAATTGCCACCTGTAACCAAAACGGATTTATACGCTTTGGCCCCTCTATGTTTTTTTGTTTCTTATGCTTTTATTCTATCCAGAAAGTTATCACTTCCAGATTTTTGTTTGCCTGGCGCAGCCTATTGCTTAAAACACGCACAAGGATATCAATAATTTTTAATGCCGTCTGCGGATATTTTTGACGCAGTGTCAGGTATTTATCGCGTGAAATTGAAACCACAACCGAATCGCCCGCGGATTTCGCCGCGGCGGAACGCGGCATGCCGTCCAGCAGCGCCATTTCTCCGAAAAACTCCCCGGGGTTTAAAACGGCAATGGTATTTTCCTGGCCTTTTACCTTTTTGTTTATCTTAACGGAGCCGGATTTTATTATGTACATTTTATCCCCCGGCCCTTCTTCGGGGAATATGATTTCATTGGATTTAAACATTTCTTCTGCGCAGACTGTGTCCAATGCTTCTATGTCCTGCGCGGTTAAATCCTTAAAACCTTTTGCCCCTGACAAAAATGCGGCTGTTCCCATATTGCCGGCCCTCCTGTATTTTGGTTTTTATAGAATATCACGCGGTATTGACTATGGCAATATTAAAAATTCAGGCTAAAATCAATAAAAACTGCGCGTAATTTTTGGCGGAGGGGGTTCGTTATTTTTTTTAACAACAGGCGGCTTCTCCGGCGCCGAAGATTTAACATCAGGCCGCCTGTTTTTCACTGCTGCTTCATTAAATTCAGGCATGGAATCTGTGGGAAGCGGAGCGTCCGAACCTATCGCTTTTATTATTGTTTCCCTGTAAGCTTCCGGCGGGAAATAATTGGCGTTTTGCACCGGCGGTTTGGCAGCCGCGGGGGGCGCTTCAAATATTGACGGGCCTTCAAGAGATATAACCTCTATAGTTGGTTCCAGCATAAAACCCGTGTTTACAGGCGCTGATTCTTCAAATGAAGGAAGTTCAACGGACTGCGGCCCGCTGTCAATTACCTGAAGGTAATAATTGTTTTCCGCAGGGGCAGCTTCAGGCGCGGGCTGAGAAAACGCCGCCAATTCCGCCATACGGGCAGCCTTTTCCTGCCTTACTTTCTCCCCGTTTTTTTTCATAAATTCACTTTTGTCAGCTTCGGGTTCTGCAGGCGGCGCGGCAACAGGGGCAGGGGATGCTGCCGCCTGTTTCTGCGCAGGTATTTCTTTGTGTTCCGGCGCGTGTTTTTCTTCCGGCGGTTTAATGTACATGTTTAGCTGTTTAATCACTTCTTCGTAAGTGATTTTCTTTAATTCCGCTATTTTTTGCATGCAGTCTTCCACCATGGCTCCGCTTTCATGTATGCGGACATGTTTCGTAAATTCAGCCACGGCTTTATCCGTATTGCCCCTGTTCTGATAAATCTGACCAAGCATGTAATGGGCATTCGCATAAGCGGGATCAAGGTCCACGGCTTTTTTATAGGCCTTAATTGCGGTATCCGGGTTGCCCATTTTGTCATAAAGAAGGCCGATAGTATTGTATAATTTGGCGTTTTTTGGATTTAGGTACGCGGCGCGTTCAAGCGCTTTTACTGCCAGCATGTAACTTTCTTTGTGCTGATAAGCGTAACCAAGGTTTGTATAAGCGCTGATATAGTTGGAATCAATTGTTAATGCCTGGTTAAAAGAGGCTATGGCTTTGTCATACATATGTTTTTCAAGGTACGCCATTCCAAGGTCATGCATTGTCTTTGCTTTATTCACGTTCTTTTTGGCTGATTCTTCAAGTTTTAATATCGCTTCGTCAATCTCGCCGCCTTTGATAAATGAATCAATGCCAAGGTGGTAAAACCTTTCGGTGTAAGCGGGGTTTAATTCGCCGGCTTTTTTAAAATTTATAAGGGCCTGTTCGTAACGGCCCATGTCATAAAGCAGGTTGCCCATATTATTATACAGCAATGCGGCATCCGGATTATTTTCAATCCCTTTCTGGTAGACTAAAAGGGAATCGCTGTATTTGCCCTGCCGAGCGAACAGAAGGCCAAGGCTGTTATAAGCTTCCACGTGTTTTGGATTGGTGTTAATAAGTTTTTTAAAAAGCGCGTAGGCGTTTTTGTACTGGCGCATATCTGAAAAAATAAAACCAAGGTTGAAAAGGGCGTCTTCGTCAGAGGGGTCCATTTTAAGAATTTTTTCAAATTCTTTTATCGCCCTGTCATTTTCATTTTTATTTTCAAATTCAAGGCCTCTTTTTAAGTATTCCTGTTTTTTTTCCTCTTCAGATTTAAACAGCGCCATTATTTACAGCCTGCAGCATTGTGTCAATAATTCATAGAAACGCCGGCACCTATAACAAGGCCGCTGAAATCAAAAGCAAGGTCGCTGCCGTCCGCGGGATCAACCACTGTGGCATTGTCTATATAAGCGCCTTTTGCTTTCATTGATGTTATGTCTGCTATCCTGTATCCGGCTGTTATTCCGGCTGACAGCGCCGTATTAATCATATAATCAAGCCTTAAATCAAAATCAGCGGCAAAAGAAGCGCCGTAAATCTCGGAACGTTCAGGCACGTTTGCGGTTCCGCCCACGTTTTCTTCAAAAGTGCCGTTTGCCCAGGCATAACCCGCGTAAGCTCCGGCAGAAACAATTAAATCAATATCTGTAAGGTAATAACTGTAAGTCAGGCCCGCCATTACCGGAAGAAGGGAAATGTCAACTTTATCAAGAGTACCGGCGCCTTCTGCATAAGCTTTAATAAATTCCACCCTTGGCCCTGCTGACAGGCACTGAAGGATTTTAATTCCAAAGTCAACGCCGACCAATAGTCCTGATTTTAACTGCTGAATACCCGCGCTTGAAGCTGCTTTATTGTAATCAGACATATTAAGCGTTGTATATCCGGCGAAAAAACGCACATCGCCAAAATAAATTGATTTGCTTGCTTCTTCGGGAAGGGCGGGCGATGACTCTCCCTGTTCCGCGCCTTTTGTATCAAGTTCTTCGGGTTCCTGGGTTGCTTCTTTTTCCTCTTCAACAGGAGCAGTATCTGCCGGCTGTATTTTACCGGTCTGAATATCTTCATCAACCGGAAGCGATTCGGCTGCCGCTGCAAAAGCCGGCAGGAAAAGCAATAAAAATACCGCTGATAATATTGTTGTCCTTTTCATTTATAACCCTCCATAAGTTTATTTTAATTATTATATATTAATAATCTGTAAAAATCAAAATTAATAAATAAAAAAGGGCGGCAGAAAATTGCCGCCCTTTTAAAAAAAGATTCACTTATAATCAGAATCTGATATTGAATCCAAGCCCCACAAGAAAACCTGTATAGTTCACCTTCATTTTATCTCCCGTACGCGATGTAAGCTGTTCGTCAGCGCTTATCAGGACATTTCCGGACACAGGGTCTTTTACTTCGCTTGTAACATTTACGTTTTCAATAAGCGCGTACCTGTAACCCGCGTTTAAGCTAAGGTTAATAAACGGCACGATATTCCATTCAACAGCGGCTGACAAGTCCGCCATAAAACCTCCGCCGTCATAAGGCACTGCATAACTTAATTCCGGAGTCCCCGATACATTTGAAGTGATTTTTGTCTGGTCAAGGCCAAAAGCAAGGCCATACCCGGCATATCCGCCCACTGTGACGGAAATGGGAAGCATAGGGATTCCGATATTTGCGGAAACTCCAAGTTCCAGGGGGACAAGCATTGATGAAATAGTGTTTTCTGTGGTTAATGTTTCAGAAGTGTTAAAAGGATTAATATAAGTTACCGAATTTTTTACCGGCAGTACATACTGTAGTCCGACTCTTGGGCCTATGTTTAATAAAGGCAGCAGGCCAATCCCTAAATCCGCGTTTACAAAGATGGAATTGCCGAATTTCTGTACTTCTGAAGGCAGGCTTGCCGCCTGCGCGTCAGCTTTTGCTGTTTCCCAGGCATTGTTCATCTGGTCCATATTGGCATAGGCATAACCCGCGCTTACTCCCACATGCAGCAGCGCAAAAGACGGAATGGAAAAAAGAGATAATAAAGCAACGGACAATAAAAATTTTTTCATGAATTCCTCCTTTTTTTTAATTTCCCTTAAGATAAAATATAGCAACAGCAAAAGCATATGTCAAGTTTTAAGGTGTTTTATATGTTTGGTGTTGACTTGATATTGGTTAAGTGGTATATTTTGTTACGTTTTTCAGGTTGCCGGGTGGCCAAATTGGTAAGGCATCAGTCTCTGAATCTGAGGATGTGCTGGTTCGAGCCCAGCCCCGGCAGCCAAAAACAAAAAGCCCCTGAAAAGGGGCTTTTTGTTTTTATATGGGCGGGAAACAAAACCGCCGCTGACTAAATGTAAGAAAAAATTAATATTTTCTTTTAATCCATATTTGTTGTAGAATTATCCATTATTAATCGGAGGTAATAACATGGGCAATATTATTGACGGTAAAATACTTGCGGCAAAGATAAAAGAAGAAATCAGGGAACATGTAAAAGGATTAAAAATAAAACCCGGCCTTGCTGTAATTCAGGTCGGAGAAGACCCCGCGTCAAAAGTTTATGTCGGCGGCAAAGAAAAAGACGCGCAGGAAGTGGGTTTTCTGTCTGAAATTCACAGGCTTGGTGCTGACACTGCGCAGGAAACAGTTATTGCCCTTGTCAAAAAACTGAATGAAAGAAAGGAAATTAACGGCATACTTGTTCAGCTTCCGCTGCCGGAACACCTTAATGAAGAACTTATAACAAATACAATAGACCCGTTAAAAGACGTGGATGGTTTTACGTATAACAGCGCCGGCAGGCTTTTAACCGGCAGCAAGTGCCTTGCGGCCTGCACGCCAAGCGGCTGTATAGAAATGATAAAAAGCACGGGCTGTGAAATAAAGGGAAAAAATGCCGTGGTTATAGGCAGAAGCAATATTGTGGGAAAGCCCATGGCTATTTTGCTTCTTCAGGAAAACGCCACGGTTACAATATGCCATTCAAGGACAGTTGATTTACCTTCAATTACATCCAAAGCAGACATACTTGTCGCGGCAATAGGAAGGCCTAAATTCGTAAAAGCTGATATGGTTAAACAGGGTGCTGTTGTAATTGACGTCGGGATGAACAGGGATGAAAACGGAAAACTTTGCGGTGATGTTGACTTTGAAAACGTAAAAGAAAAAACTTCTTTCATTACACCGGTTCCCGGCGGGGTAGGTTTGATGACAAGGGCTATGCTTATGAAAAACACGCTTGAAGCGTATAAAATGCAGGGCATAAAATAGGAGGTAAGAATGAAAAAGACAGCGGTTTATCCCGGGACTTTTGACCCGATAACCAACGGGCATATAGATATTGTAAAAAGGGCTTCAAAAATGTTTGATACGGTAGTTATTGCTGTTTCCAAAAGCGAGCATAAAAAACCGCTTTTCAGCGTTGAAGAACGCGTAGAAATGGCAAAAAAAGCTGTTAAAGGCATAAAAAACATAAAGGTTGAATGTTATTCCGGCTTGCTGGCGGATTACCTTAAAAGCACGGGAAGAAACCTTGTTATAAGGGGAATAAGGGTAATTTCTGATTTTGAATACGAATTTCAGCTTGCACTTTTAAATAAAAAGCTTAATCCTGAAGCGGAAATGATATATCTGATGCCGGATGAAAAATACCTTTATATCTCATCGTCTGCCGTTAAAGAAATTGCGGTTTATGGGGGAAAAACAGAATTGTTTGTGCCTGCCCATGTAACTAAAGCCCTTAAACTGAAATTTTCAAGGTAATACTTGCGTCTCTCTGTTTTTTCCTTATTTTATAGGGCTATCCCTGTTTTAAGCATATCAAGCCATAAAACCCTTGACTTATAAGGGGTTTTATATTATAATTTAAAAAATGCTTAAAGGAGGGTAATTCATTTATGACTAAAATTGAGATTGTTGACAAGATTGGTGAGAACATCGCGCTTCCGAAAAAAGACATTGAAAAGGTTCTGGATCAGTTTGTAAAGATAGCCCAGGACGCTCTTCAGGAAGGCACAAAGATTTCCGTTACAGGCCTTGGTTCTTTTTCGGTTAAAGAAAGAAAAGGAAGGCTTGCCAGAAATCCCAAAACCGGCGAAAAAGTTGAAGTTCCGGCAAAGAAAGTTGTAAAATTCAAACCCGGCAAGGAACTTATTGAAGTAATGACAGGTAAACCGCCTGCGGCACAATAAATAAGTTTAAACTGATAATATTGTATTGTGTTGCCTGAATTTTTGTTTTGTTGGGCGAAAAAATATTTTCACGCGTATCCATTAAGGGTATGCGTATCATATTCAAGGAGATATTGAAGTGGCTGAAAAAAAGGTTTCAAAAAAAGCAGTTACAAAAAAATCGGAAGAAACACCAGTTAAAAAAAGCGCTTCAAAAGCGCTGTCAAAAAAATCCGATAAACCAGCTGCGAAACCTGTAAAAAAAGCCGCTAAAAAAGATTCGGCAAAAACAGTCAAAAAAGAGGCTGAAAATAAAAAAGCATCAGAAATAAAAGCGCAGGAAGCAAAACCCGCGGAAAAAAAGCAGGTTATTAAAGAAACTGCCAAACCGGTAAAAACAGTAAAGAAAAAAACCGCTGTTAAGAAAGAAAAAAGCGCCGGTATTTCAGCTAAAGAAAAAAACGCGGTAAAAGAAGACGAAGAAGAAAGCGGTGTTGAAGCTGCCAAATTTTACGCTCCGCAGGCAAAGGTCAATGAATTAAAAAAATACGAAGCATCCATAGAAAAAGGAAGCATGCACGAAGGAGAACTGCCTGAACGCTATTATGACAATAAACTGGTGCTTATGGCGCGTGACCCGTACTGGTGCTATGCTTACTGGGATATTTCGCCGGAAGTAATGGCGCAGAAAGCCGCTTCTGTAAGGGATGAATGGGGAAGGCACTGGCTTGTTTTAAGGGTATATGATGTCACAGGAATCAGCTTTGACGGTTCTAATTCCAATAAATATATTGATATTTCCGTAAACGGCGACGCGAATAACTGGTATTTGAATGTATGGGAAGCCGGCAGAAATTACCTTGTGGAGCTTGGCTTTAAAACAACGGAAGGCCATTTTATTTCAATAGCAAGGTCAAACCAGGTTGGAACGCCTGCTGACACCATTTCTCCGGTAATTGAAGAAGAATGGATGGCGGTTGATGAGGACTTTGATGAAATATTCAGGATGTCCGGCGGCGGTAAAACCGGAATAGGCGCGTCTGAAAGGGCGGGGCTGAACCTGAACGAAACGATTTCTTCGCAGGGCGGTTCTGAAGCTTATGGAAGCAATCAGGGCGTTGTGGGAGAGAAGAAAAGAAAATTTTTCCTTGTCGCAGACACTGAACTTATCTTATACGGAGCCACTGAACGCGACGCCAAACTTACAATAAAAGGCGAGCAGGTAAAACTTGAAAGCGACGGTTCTTTTTCTGCAAGGTACCACCTGCCTGACGGTGTGATGAAACTTCCCGTTGAAGCAACTTCCGCTGACGGCGTGGATAAAATAACCATCATGTTTACCGTTGAAAGAAACAAAAAGTAATTTATGAAAAGTAATCCTTCGGGATACTTAGCCTTAATTCTTCACGCGCACCTTCCGTTTGTAAGGCATCCGGAATACAATGACCCCTTGGAAGAAAACTGGTTTTTTGAGGCCATAACAGAGACGTATATCCCGCTTATCAATATATTCAATAAACTGATTGACGACGGCGTTGATTTCAGGATAACCATGTCGCTTACCCCGCCTTTAATTTCAATGATGCGCGACGAAATGCTTCAGCTGCGGTATCTTGAACATATCAACAAGTCAATCGAGCTTATTGAAAAAGAAGTAATACGGACAAAGTTTGAGCCGCATTTTAATGACACCGCAAAAATATACAGGGAAAAATTTCATAACGCAAGGTTTGTATTTGAAGAAAAGTGCGGCCGCGACCTTGTGTCCGCTTTTGCAAAACTGCAGGATGCGGGCAAGCTTGAAATAATAACCTGCGGCGCCACGCACGGTTTTTTGCCGCTTGACCCCCAAAAGCACGCGGCTAACGCGCAGGTAAAAGTTGCCGTTGACCATTACACCGAAACGTTCGGGAAAAGGCCAAAGGGCATCTGGCTTCCGGAATGCGGTTACAATCCCGGCGACGATGAAATACTGAAAAACAACGGGATAAGATATTTTATGGTTGATACGCACGGAATACTTCACGGAAATCCAAGGCCTAAATACGGCGTTTTTGCCCCTGTTTACTGCAAATCAGGCGTGGCGGCTTTTGGCCGCGATATGGAATCTTCCAGGCAGGTATGGAGCGCGAAATCAGGATACCCGGGCGATTTCAGATACAGGGAATTTTACCGCGACATAGGATATGACCTTGATTATGAATACATTAAACCTTATATACATTCAAGCGGCATAAGGATGAACACCGGGATTAAATATTTCAAGATAACAGGCGGTGTTGACCTTTCCGGCAAGGCGCCATATAATTATAACGACGCGCTTGAAGCCGCGGCAACCCACGCGGGCAACTTTATGTTTAACAGGGAAAAACAGGTTGAACACTTATCTTCCGTGATGAGGCGCAAACCGGTTATTGTCGCGCCGTATGACGCGGAACTGTTCGGGCACTGGTGGTATGAAGGCCCTTATTTTATAGACTATCTTTTAAGAAAAATGCATTATGACCAGAACACTGTGGATACAATAACGCCTTCCGAATACCTTGAAAAATATCCGGAAAACCAGGTTGTAACACCGGCTTTTTCCAGCTGGGGCGCAAAAGGATACGCTGAATTCTGGCTTAACGGCACGAACGACTGGATATACAGGCATCTGCATAAGACGTATGAAAAGATGCATGAACTTGCGTTAAAGCATAAATTCAAACCCGTTGAGCCGATTACAGAAAGGCTTTTAAAACAGGCGGCAAGGGAAGTGCTTCTTGCGCAGTCAAGCGACTGGGCTTTTATTATGAGGACACAGACAATGGTTGAATACGCGGTAAGGCGGACAAAGAACCATATTATGCGTTTTTATAGGATATACGATATGCTTATGACCGGCAATGTGGACAGTTCATACCTTCTTGAAATAGAGCTAAGGGATAATATATTCCCGAATATTGACTGGACGTCGTTTGCGTAAGAAAAATGATAGATTTAAAATAACTTACAAAAAACTTGACAAAAGTTTTGGGTAATTGTATAATTCATTATAGAAAAGGAATCCAATCGTGAAGCAATAAGGGGCGGTGGATACTATGGCGGCTAAAAAGATTGGCAATTCTACCGAAACAAAGGCGGATTATTTCAGGGTATCATTAACACTTCCAAAAGAACTTGACGACTATCTGGAAAAGTTTGGTTCAGAGGCAAAGTCCAAAGGCGGTTTTAAGCTAGCCAAAACAACAATAATCCGTTCAATGATCAGGTCTATGATGCAGCTGAAAGTGGATTTAAAAGAGGTAAAACAGGAAGAAGACCTGGAAAAAAGGATAGAAGCCGCGTTTAAAAAGAACGGGAAGTAAATATACTTAATGCGCAGCTGAAAACGGTTGCGCAAATATAAGTCAAATATGTCCTATAAGTCCTATATGTCCTATTTTCTTTTTTGTGATATAATCATTGCATGAAAAAATTATTTATTGTGTTATTTTCAATATTATTTTATGTTTCTGTTTTTGCTGTTTCGCCTGATTCGCTTAAGCCTACGGGCTGGGTAAATGATTTTGCAGGCATAATGGATCAGGCTTCCGTACAGAAAATAGAAACCCTTATAAATTCGCTTAATCAGCAGACAACCGCGGAAATAGCGGTTGTTATAATACAGTCGCTTGAAGGAAATGACTTAAATGATTTTACCAATACGCTCTTTGAACAGTGGGGAGTGGGCAAAAAAGGCAAAGATAACGGAATAATGCTGCTTGTCGCTTTAAGCGAAAGGCAGGTAAGGATTGAAGTTGGATATGGGCTTGAAGGCGCTGTTACTGACGGTATGGCGGGTTCAATAATAAGGGAAGTTATAGCGCCTGCTTTCAGGCAGTCGGATTATTCCGGGGGTATCTACGGGGCTGTATATAAACTGTCTTCCATTATTGCCGGCGAATACGGCGTTGAAATAAACGCGCAGGCGCCTGTCAGTTATAATTCATACAATCAAACAAGGCCGCTTACCAAAGCCGAAAAAATTATAATGATAATATTTTTAATTATAATGATTCCCATTATAATTAAAAATCCATGGATTCTTCTGTACCTTTTAAGCAGCGGCGGGGGCAGCCGCGGAGGCGGCGGGTTCGGCGGAGGCGGATTTGGGGGATTTGGAGGCGGAAGTTCCGGAGGCGGCGGCGCGTCCGGCGGATGGTAAAAAAACATTTTTCAGGATTTAACAAGGAGGATAAATGGATAATAAACTTGAAAAGTTCGTAAAAGAGGTAAAGGAAGCGCTTGGGCAGAATCTTAAATCATTTATACTTTACGGTTCCGCTGCCGCGGATGACAGGTATAAAACATCTGATTTAAACACGTTAATCGTGGTGAAAGACTGCGATATAGTGACGTTAAAGTCCCTTCATGGTCCGTTTAAGAAATGGAAAAAAACCGGCAATCCGCTGCCGCTGTTGTTTACGTACGAGAGGATTAAATATGCTGATGATATTTTTCCAATAGAGTTTCTTGATATAAAGGAAAGCCACGCGCTGCTTGCGGGAGAAGACATCTTTAAAAAAATGAAGATAAGGACGCAGAATTTAAGGCTTGAAATAGAAAGGGAGATGAAAAGCGCCATTTTAAGGTTAAGGTCCGCTTATGTGCTTACAGGCGGAAGCGGCAAAGAGGTTATAAAACTTATGAGAGATTCTGTCACCACATTTACGGTGATTTTTAAGGCAATTATAAGGCTTTACGGTAAAAAAGCCCCTGTTAAGAAATGGGACATTATCATGAACATGCCCAAAAATTTTAAAGTTAACCACAGTATTTTTGCCGATGTCCTTGCTTTAAAAGAAGGCCGGGCAACAGTGGCTGACGCGAATATTTTTTTCAGCGCGTATATGGCTGAAATAGAAAGGGTAAATATGATAATAGACAGGTTTAAAAAATAACAAGGAGATAAGAAAATGAAAAACGGAATGAAAGTGCTTTTGGGAGTCATTGGTATTGTGCTTTTAATTGTAATGTTTTTTGTTTCCACGTACAACAAGCTGGTAAAGTATGACGAAGCAATAAACGCGGCGTGGGCGCAGATAGAAAATGTTCTGCAGAGAAGGGGAGACCTTATACCGAACCTTGTGAACACGGTTAAAGGGTACGCGAAACATGAAAAAGAGGTATTTGAAAACGTGGCCAATGCAAGGGCTGCGCTGGCGGGCGCCAGAACGGTTGATGATAAGGTAAAAGCGGCGGGGGCGATGGATTCGGCGCTTTCAAGGCTTCTTGCCATAGCGGAAAATTATCCGCAGCTTAAGGCAAATGAAAGCTTTAACAAGTTGATGGATGAACTTTCAGGCACGGAAAACAGGATAGCCGTTGAAAGAAAAAAATATAATGAAGTTGTCCAGGCGTATAATACGACTGTAAGGTTCTTCCCGGCAAATGTCGTGGCGGGTATGTTTGGTTTTGCTAAAAAAGAAATATACTTTAAAGCCGAAGAAGAAAAGAAAGCGGTTCCGGCGGTAAATTTTAATTAAGGTCAAAGTTAATGCGCCGCGCGGTTTAACAGCCTCGCGGCGGATACATAAATACTTTAGATAAGGGGTATTTACCCAAGTCAAAGGTATTCAAAGGAGAAGAGATGAAAAAAATTCTGAAAAGCAGGGTTAAAAAACCGGAATATAAAACCGCATGCGTCAGCTGCGGAATGCTTTTGCAGGAAGGGTCGGAAAATATTAAAGGCGGCAAAAATTACTGCGGCAGTTGTGTTAATCTTGAGTCCGAGTCCTGTTTTAAAAGGCCGAAAGGATTTTTGAAATTTCTTGTTTATCTGTTTTGTATTAATCCTGTCATCGGTTTTCTTATAGGCACCCTGTACCATTCACAGCAGGACAAGCAGAACAGGGATTTTGCCAGGCTTTGTTATATAATAATGGCTGCCGGAATTCTTTTATGCTTATTTATTTTCATACTTATGGCGGTAGCAGGAAGCTTTATGTCAGGCGCGGAAGGCGGCACGCTGATACAGGAAGGTTATTACTGATAAATGGAGCTTAAAACAGAGGGTATTGTTTTAAAAAGGTATGACAGGTCGGAAAACGACAATACCACTTCCGTTTTTACAAAAGAGGCGGGTAAGATTTTTATTATTTCCAAAGGCACCAGAAAACCCGCAAGCCGGTTTAAAAATTCGCTGGAACTGTTCAGTTTTGGCGATTTTATGCTTGCAAGAAAGAATCCTGATTCACGCTATTTTACTTTAATACAGGCAAAGGCGCAAAACTCCTTTGCCGGCATCAGAAAAAGCCTTAAAAAGATAGCGATTGCGTATTATATAATTGAACTTGTTGAAAAGTTCATGCAACCCGAAGACGCAAACGCGGAAGTTTTCTGCCTTGTTTTAAACACGCTTTTATCGGTTGAAAATTCCGGCGAAGCACAGGCCGCGGAACACTGCGCAAGGTTTAAAGTTCAGCTGCTAAGGTCGGCGGGGTTTAATCCGTCTGATGACGCGGATTTTCTTAAGGCCAGGTGCGTGGAGCCGGATGTAAGAAAAGCGCTGAAAGATATGGAACTTGGAAACTGCGGATGCTATTCGGAAGCGTTAAACAATATGCTGGATTCATACATAACCAACGTGCTTGAAGAGGAGCCCGAAAGCATGAAATTTTACGGGAGCATAAAATGAAAAAAATTTTATTATACGCTTTGATAACGGCTTTATTCTTTTCTGCCGGATGCGTTTCTTTTAAAGGCGCGGTAAATACAGGGCATACTGCCGGGACAAATATTAACGCAAGGGAAACGGTCGCAAGGGCAGCCGGTGATATGCTTGACAGAAGTTATCAGTACGGCTCCCTGGACTGCTCCGGGCTTGCGCAGAAAGCATATTCAAAAGCGGGTATCAGCATTCCAAGGACTTCCGCTGCGCAGTATACAAAATCCGTTAAGGTGGAAAAATCCGCTTTGCAGAAAGGCGACCTTGTTTTTTTTAATACAAGCGGCGGCGGTGTTTCCCACGTGGGCGTTTATATGGGCGGAGGAATTTTTATCCACGCGCCCAAGACCGGGGATTCTGTAAGAAAAGACGAGCTTGAAAACGTCTATTGGAAAAAGGTTTTTATCGGAGCCGGAAATTATTTCTAAAGAGGTAATAATATGAAATTATTCAGGTTGATTTTTACAGGTTTTATGGCTGTGATTTTTGTTATATCTTCGGGTATAATTATAAAAGCGGAATTATATAATCTTGAAGTACAGCAGGAAATTGAAAAAGAAGCCGCACTGAAAGAAACCGCAAAAAAGCCGGAAAAGAAAAAAGAAAAAAAGAAGCCAAAGCTTACCGGGGAAGAGGCCAAAAGGGAAAAAATTGTAAATGCGGCAATGGCCCTTATAGGGCAGGATTACTGGCCGGGCGGCACGGGAAGCGAAGAGGATTACGGATATGACTGTTCGGGGCTGACTCAGCACGCTTACATGGCCGCGGGAATTGCTATCCCAAAAAAATCAACCGAACAGTACCGTAAAGCAACGTTATTGCTTCAAAGGGAACTTAAACGGGGAGACCTTGTTTTTTTTAATACGCGCGGAATGGGTGTAAATCACGTGGGTATATACATAGGCAACGGCGAGTTTGTGCACGCGCCGGGTATAGGAAAACAGATTCAGATTGCTGATATGAACAAACGTTACTGGGGCTCCAGATTTTTTGGCGCCGGGACATTTATAAAATAAAAAATGGGGGGGAGTATGAATTTCAAAAAGTTAAAAGAACAGGTGACTTTTGTTAAATTGCTGATATTTGTGGTATTTGCAGTTGCCATCTATTTTGCGATTACGTCAAAACCCAAACTAAGCCCGGAGCTTCAGGCTAATATGTCCGAAGTTGTCTTTAAATCATTCGGCGGCGACCAGGCGGACTGGGCGTGGACACTGCTTGAAGATAACGGATATGTGGCACTGGGCGATACCGCTTCTTTTGGCGCGGGGCTTACCGATGTTTATCTGTTAAAGACCGATTATGACGGCGGGCTTGTATGGACAAGGACATTCGGCGGCGCGGGCAAGGACAACGGAATAGCCGTAATAAAAGGGCATAAATCCGGTTATGTAATAGCAGGCGGGACCGGTACGCAGACGGCCGGTGAATTTGACGCTTATATAATAAGAACCGATTCTGACGGGGAAAAAGTATGGGAAAAAACGTATGGCGGTGAGAATTATGAATTTGCCTATTCTGCCGCCAAAACAAGCGACGGCAATTATGTGGCCGCGGGATATTCAAGTTCCTTTAATACGGAAAAGAATTCTGATGTTTATATTTTTAAGTTTAATGAAAAAGGTGAAAAGTTGTGGGACAGGGTTTATGGAGGCCCGGGATGGGATACGGCATACAGCATTATTGAAACCAAAGACGGCGGGCTTATTTATACCGGATATATTGATAATAAAGAAAACGGGGAGACTGATATTTATCTGATGAAGACAGATGCCGAAGGAAACTGCAGGTGGGCAAGGACATTTGGAGGGGTAAGAAAAGACGTCGGCACATCAGTAATTCAGACCAAAGACGGCGGGTATCTTATAACCGGGAAAAGCACTTCATATATTTCAAGGGGGCTTGGCTGGGACATTCTTGCAATTAAAACCGACGCAAAAGGCAACAGCCTGTGGTCTGCCGTGCTTCCGGCTGCGGAATCTGATGTAGGTTACAACGCGGTGGAAGAAAAAGACGGATATGTGATAGCGGGAACAAAAAGGTGTTACGGGATATGCGATGCCAATGTCTACATGGCAAAAATTGACCTTAACGGAAATACCGGGACGTATAAGATATATGCGGGTTCCAAAGATGACAACTGCAGCTCTGTGATAAAAGATTCAAAAGGTGACTATGTATTTGCAGGGACAACTTCATCGGCGGGAAATTTAAGGGGAGATGTATTTCTTATGAAGGTTGATTCCAAAGGCATTAAGACATGGTGATATATTTGTAATGAAAGTTCACACTCTTGTATCTGAAGACTATGGGGAAAATACTTATATAGCCGAAACAGGCACAAATAAAGCTGTAATAATTGATCCGGGCGCGGATTATGAAAGTATTAAAGGGGTGCTTGCCACAAATAACCTCTCTGCGGAGTATGTTTTTCTTACGCACGGACATTATGACCATATTATTTCAGCCCATAATTTTGAACCTTCAATAATTTACGCGCACATCAGTGAAAAAGAGCTTATTCAAACTCCGGCTTATAACCTTTCTTCCTACATGGGTTCGGGTATATCCCTGAAAAATATAAATTACATTGAAGGGGAAGAGGGGTTTGTAAAAGGATTTAAATATATGCATACGCCCGGGCACACCGGCGGCTGCATGATAATTATAAAGGATGACTGCCTGTTTTCCGGAGACACGTTATTTTATGACACTGTGGGAAGGACAGACCTGCCGTCAGGCAATCCGCGCATGCTTAAAGAATCGCTTAAAGTGTTTGAACGTCTGGATAAGAATTTAATTGTATACCCCGGACATGGGCAGCCATTTACACTTAAGGACGCTTACGGTTCCAATTATTTCCTCCGTTAATACCCTGTTTTAAATCAGAATATGCGGGCCATATTTTATCTGTTGACAGAAACCTGAAAGTAAAATATAATTAATTTACTCAAATGATTAAATGATAAGTTGAATGTTTGTAATTGACATTCTTTTTATTAAGGTATATAATTAATTTGACAAAATAACTAACATAATTAAATAATTATATTCTAAATATTAAGGAAGGTTATTGATGACAAAAGAAGAGCTGTACGAAGCGGTTACGTTATTGGATACAGTATATCTTCAGTTTAATAACCGTGTGCTTCAATACAATTATGCGGATCAGAAACAAGGGGTCAACCTGTTAAAGGTGGTCTCTGTTTTAAATATATCCTCGGAATTCAAAGGGACGCCGGCTGAGGCCTTTTTAAATAAGGCTGTTTCTTTTGCCGCATTGCTTGATTGTTCAAAAATTGATGTGGTTTTTGAAATGGTCAGGGAAATTAAAAAGTATATAGAAGAATCTTCGGCCTCAAAAAAAGGAAAGAAAAATAATTTTATATTCTGAAGGAGAATAAATGGATACCCAGGAATTTACCGAAAACCTTCAGACCTGGCTTGAAATTTACAGGGATAATAAAGATGTAAATGCCCCAATTGATGATAAAAACCAAGACCAGTTAAGATGGGAAACCGGAATGCTGCGTGTCTGTTCCGCTTTTAGGGTTCCGGAAGCAATGGATGCCACGCCGGCTAAGGGTGTGATTGCGGAATTAATAGAAAAATCAAAAACGGGCGACAGAAAACACCTTCCTGAAATATATGAAAAAGCGTGCATGATAGAAAAATTTCTTAAAGGCCTTGATAAATAAATCCGTTTGTTTTTCCTGCCGGTTTTCCGGTTTATTCTGTTATAATCATTATGGTTTAAAATCCATTTTATAATCCGGTAATATATTGCAGGCTTTTTGAAAATATACCGCAGCCGGCGCCGGATTGTATTTTAAAAGCAGGTTAAAAAATGAACACAATTATTTACTGGTATTCAGGGACGGGAAATTCGCTTTGGACGGCAAAAAAATTTGCGGAAAAACTTGGGGATACAGAACTTATTCCGATGGTTTCCGGCGGGGTGCAAGGCGATGCCGGCAGAATCGGATTTATTTTTCCTGTGCACATGTGGGGAGTTCCATACATGGTGCTGGAATTCATTAAAAAACTCACTAAAAATCCTTATAAATATTACTTTGCCGCTGCCGTAAACGCGGGCGAAGTTTCAAGGACGCTGATACAACTGAATGAAATATTAAAAAATGAAGGGATAAAACTGTCCGCGGGATTTGATGTTCCGCTTGAAAGCAATTACATTCCGTGGGGAGGGCCCGGCACAAAAGAACAGATACTTGGGCTGATGAAAAGGGCGGAATCAATAATTTCCGAAGCCGCGGATTATATTAAGGCCGGCAGTTCAGGCAGGATAGACAAAGGCCCGCTTTGGCAGAGGATAATTTATACATGGATTTATAAAAGCGCCGTTAAATATGTTCCGATGATGGATAAAAGTTTTTGGGCAGATGATAAATGCAACGGCTGCGGAATATGCGGTAAAATATGCCCGGCTGAAAATATCACTTTTAAGGATAACAGGCCTGTATGGAATCATAAATGCCACCAGTGCCTTGCCTGCATTCAGTGGTGCCCGCAGAAGGCGATACAATTTGGGAAAAAGACAGCAAAATACGAAAGATACCATAATCCCGAAATTAAACTTACGGATTTAATGCGTTGACAGATTATTGTTTATGGATATAATCAAATCATGACAAGGTAGGCCGGTAACTCAGCTGGTTAGAGTGCCATCCTCACACGATGGAAGTCGGCGGTTCAAATCCGTTCCGGCCTACCAAAAATTTATCAGGGGGTATAATAAATGGCCGGAAGTTCTGTTATTAATCACAAAGGTAAAAGGATTGTCTTTATGGATCTTTCTAACACAACGGATTACAATGAAAGTATTGCCGCATTGAAAGAAGCTGAACCTATGATAAGAAAAGAACAGCCGGGTTCGGTATTGACCATACTGGATATATCAAACAGCCCTTTTAACAGGGAAATAACCAACTATCTTCGTGAATTTGCAGAAAAGAATAAACCGTACGTAAAAATGACGGTTGTAACCGGTGTTGACGGTATGAAAAGAATTGTCGTTGACGGCGTAATAATGTTTACCAGAAGGACAAATATTGTAACAAAAGATAACAACGAACAGGCAAAGGATTATTTGGCATCGTTGTAATTAAATGCCGTAATTAAACCATAATAAATCCTTGTTTTCCCTTATTTTAAATGATAAAATCGTATAACTGTTAATGTTATATTTATGCCTTGACAGTAAATACTAAATGTTATGACGGAGAGTTTATGTCCCTTATTATAGTCGGATCAATGGCTTATGACACAATTGCCACGCCTTTTGAACGGCGCGAGCGCGTATTAGGCGGAGCTTGCACATACGCGTCTTTGGCTGCGTGCAAGTTTTCCAAACCGGGTATTGTGGGCGTAATAGGCGATGATTTCCAGGAAAAACACCTGAAAATGCTTGAAAACAGGGGTGTTGACATAACGGGTGTCAAGCGGGAAAAAGGAAAGTCGTTCTTTTGGGAAGGTGTTTATCACCTTGATATGAATACAAGGGATACTATAACAACGGAGCTTAATGTATTTGAAAAATTTGACCCTGTCCTTCCGGATTCATATAAAGATAAACCGTACCTGTTTCTGGCAAATATTGACCCCGCACTTCAGCTTAAAGTATTAAAGCAGATGAAAGAAGTAAAGTTTTCGGTCTGTGACACAATGAACCTGTGGATAGATATAAAAAGGGCGGAAGTCACGGAGGTATTTTCAAAAGTGACATGTGTGGTCCTGAATGATTCAGAGATTAGGCAGTTTACAAAAACCGCTAATCTTATACTTGCCGCAAGGGAAATAAGAAAACTTGGGCCTAAATACGTTATCATAAAAAAAGGCGAACACGGAGCTTCAATTGTAGGGCCTGAAGGGATGTATTTTTCCATACCTTCATATCCGGTGGAAGACGTAATTGACCCCACAGGCGCAGGGGATTCATTTGCCGGTGCGTTCATCGGTTATATCGCGGGGCAGGACAAAGTTGACGATACCGTTCTGAAAAAAGCCATGGTTTACGGCAATACCGTTGCTTCGTTTACAGTGGAAGGTTTTGGCACTGACCGGCTGGCTGAAGCGGGCATGGATAAAATTGAAGACAGGATAAAAGAATTAAGAAAAATAACTGACTTTTAAGTTTTATAAACGATATATAAAAACCGGAGGAAGTAAAAATGATCGCTGACAGGATGAAGAAAGTACAGGCTTCAATCACGCTGGCAATTGACGCAAAAGCAAAACAGATGATAGCGGACGGGGTTGACCTTGTCGGTTTTGGAGCGGGGGAACCTGATTTTAACACCCCGGATAATATTAAAGTGGCGGGTATAAAAGCCATTATTGACAACAAAACCAAATATACGCCTTCGTCGGGGATGCCTGACCTGAAAAATCCGATAGCAAAAAAACTGCTTGAAGATAATAAACTTGAATACAAGCCCGCAAATATAATAGTATCCTGCGGCGCCAAACACTCGCTTTACAATATATTTATGGCGGGAATTAATCCGGGAGATGAAGTCATCATTTTCTCGCCTTACTGGGTGTCTTACGTTGAAATGGTAAATATGGCGCAGGGCGTGCCTGTCCTTGTAAAACTTGATGAATCAAAGAAATTTGAAATTGATTTTGAACTTTTAAAATCAAAGATAACTAAAAAGACAAAAATGATGATAATTAATTCGCCTTCAAACCCGACGGGCTGCGTGCTTTCAAAAGCATCGCTTGAGAAACTGGCGGAAATCTGCCTTTCAAATAATATAATGATGATATCCGATGAGATTTATGAAAAAAATCTTTATAACGGGAAAACGCATATTTCCATCGCGTCCCTTTCAAAAGAAGCAAAAGCGAAAACTGTTGTGGTAAACGGCGTGTCTAAATCACACGCCATGACAGGGTGGAGGATAGGCTACATTGCTTCCGACGATATGGAACTTGTAAAAGCCATGGACAACCTTCAGTCTCATTCAACATCAAACCCCACCACTATTTCGCAGATGGCGGCAATTGAAGCGTTAAAGACAGACCCTGCTATAGTGAATAAAATGGTGGCTGAATTTGACAAAAGAAGAAAGTACATCCTTCAGAGGGTGAACGCGATACCGGGGCTTACATGCGTGGAACCCGAAGGCGCGTTTTATGTGTTTCCTAATTTCAGCGCGCTTACAGGCAAAACCTTTAACGGCGTTAAAATAGAAAATTCAATGAACCTTGCTGACGCGCTTTTAACATCGGCCAAAGTGGCTGTTGTGCCGGGGGTCGCGTTTGGAAGCGACGTGCATTTCAGAATGTCTTACGCCACATCAATGGAAAAGATAGAAAAAGGGTTAAACAGAATAGAAGAGTTTTTTAAAGGATAATCATAAAATATGAGCGGATATTTGTGGCTTAAAGAGGTCAAATGCCCGGCCTGTGAAGCGGTTTTTAAAACTGCAAGGGTAAAGGCGTCATCGCTTAAGGTGAAAGGCATTGATACCGACTTTCATAAGACGTATGAAGATGTAAAACCCATGCTTTATGCCGTTACAGTATGCCCGGAATGCAATTTTGCGGCGAGGAATGATGACTTTGACAAGGTTATGCTTGATTATCAGAAAGAAGTGATTCAGATAGCGCTGGCTGTTAAAGCGGCAAAAAAGAACGTGCGTTTTGCGGAGACCCTTGAAACAAATACGGAAGATGCCGTAAAAAAACACCTTCTGGCTGTGACCTACGCGAAACATTTTAAACCGGAAAATCCCAATACAATTGCCGGGCTGTACATGCATATAACTTGGATGTACAGGGAAGACGGGAATACGGATAAAGAAAAAGAATATATGCAAAAAGCTCTTGAATACTACATTAAAACTTTTGAAAAAGGGACTTTTATTCCGGAAAAGATTGGAGAACCCGGAATAATTTACCTGATAGGCGAGTTAAATAGGCTTCTTGGCAATAATAACGAGGCTGTTCAGTGGTTTTCAAGAGGTGTAAGGCATG
Source organism: bacterium (assembly GCA_029565735.1). GTDB lineage: Bacteria > Oederibacteriota > PGYV01 > PGYV01 > PGYV01 > PGYV01. The sequence continues at coordinate 18,876 of JAKQNO010000057.1, read as the reverse complement.
ACCATATAGGCAATTTTCCCAATATTGAACACCTTATCAGGGACGCGTGGGAAAAGATAACTGAAGAAAAAAGGAAGCAGGATAACGGGTGAAGTAAACCCGATAACAGGAGGCTGGCATGAAGATTTTAATGGTTACGGATACATACAGGCCAAGAGTCAACGGAGTTGTCACATCAATAGATACGTTTGCCAATGAATTCAGAAAACTTGGGCACGAAGCACACATTGTGGCGCCGGAGTTCCCGGCACACAGGAAAACGGACCACCTTGCAGACGCTGAGGCAATGGAAAAATTTGTTACAAGAATAAAGTCGCATTACCTGTTTTTTGACCCTGAAGACAGGCTGCCAAACCCTTATCTGCCTTCGGCAAGGATTAAAATCAAGCAGGAAATACTTGAAAGAAAATATGATATTATACACACGCAGACGCCGTTTGCGCTGGGTATAGAAGCCATAAAATGGGCGAAAAAAATGGACTGCCCGATTGTTCAGACATATCACACCCTTTTTGAATCATACATTCATTATTTCAGGTTTATGCCAAGGTGGATGTCTTTAAGGCTTGCCAAAGGGATAAGCAAATGGTACAGCCAGAAAATGGATTTAAATATCACGCCTTCCACCCAGATGAAAGACCTTCTTGTCCAGTATGGAGTCACAAAACCGGTGGAAGTGAATCCCACAGGTATTAAGATGGATAAATTCAAAATATTTCACGGAGATGATTTCAGGAAAAAATTCAATATTCCCGCGGATACAATATTATTCCTTTTTATGGGAAGGATAGGGCACGAAAAAAATATCCCGTTCCTGTTTAAAATGTTAAAAAGAGTGCTTGCGGTAAAGCCCAATGTTAAGCTGATTGTGGCGGGAAAAGGCCCTGCCGAAGACGAAGTACATGAAGCGGCAAAAGCCGAAGGCGTAATTGACAACGTAATATTCCTTGGATATTTTGAGCCGCAGGACTGGGTTAACTGCTATGCCGCGGCTGACCTGTTTACATTCGCGTCAATCACTGAAACACAGGGCCTTGTTGTTACCGAGGCAATGGCTGTAGGTACTCCTGTTGTGGCTGTGGGTGAAATGGGCGTTGCCGAAGTAATGGCTGGAAATAAGGGCGGCCTTCTTGTAAAACACGACCTTGATGAATTCACGGCGGCTGTCTTTAAAATGCTTGATGACAAACAGTTATACGCGGAAAAAAAGAAAGAAGCTTTTGAATACGCTCAGTCCTGGTCTGCGGAAGCCATGGCAAAGAAAATGCTTGGGCTTTACCAGAGGGCGATTGACGGTTATAAGAAGAAAAAATAAAAATGGCGCGGGATAAACCGTAAAAACGGTTTATCCCGCGTTTATAAGAGGAAAAAAGATATAAAATGAAAATAGCGCTTGTGTCCGATACTTATTTTCCCCGCATTAACGGAGTGTCGGTTTCAATGGATAATTTCGCGGAAGAATACAGAAAACTGGGGCACGAAGTATATATTATCGCCCCTCATTTTCCGGGGCATAAGGACAAAGACAGCCATATAATAAGGATTAAATCGCATCATGTTTTTTTTGACCCCCAGGACAGGTTTTCAAATCCTTTTTCTCCTTCGATGAGCGCCAAGATAAAAAAAGAGATACTTGGCCGTAAATTTGATATTATTCACACACAGACGCCTTTTTCACTTGGGTTAAGCGCGATTTTCTGGGCTAAACAGACAGGATGCCCGGTTGTTCATACGTATCACACGCTTTTTGAATCGTATGTGCATTATCTGCAGTTTGTCCCGCAGGTGATATCCATAAGCATGGCGCGCAGGATTTCGCGGTGGTACTGTAACAGGATGGACCTTGTGATAGCGCCGACTAAAAGGATGAAAATACTTCTGGAAAACTATAAGGTCAGGGAGCGCATTGAAGTTGTTCCGACCGGCATTAAAATGAAAAAGCCGATGAAAAAAATATGCAATATTTTCTGCGAAAAATATCCGCAGATAAAAAAGGGCATTAATCTGCTTTACATGGGGCGCCTTGAAAAAGAAAAGAACATAGATTTTCTTTTTTACGCTTTAAAACGGCTGCTTAAGACAAATAAAGACATAAAGCTTATAATGGCGGGCGGAGGTTATGACGAGTTAAGGTTAAAAGACCTTGCCAAAGTTATGGGGCTGGAAAAATACGTCCTTTTTCTTGGGACTTATACGGATTTACAGCGGCCGAATATACTGTCGCTTGCCGATATTTTTGTTTTTTCATCCGTTACGGAAACACAGGGCCTTGTTATACTGGAAGCCCTGTCCGCCGGTGTTCCCGTAGTTGCCGTAAAAAGGATGGGCGTGGCTGAAGTAATGGAGGGAAATAAGGGCGGCATGCTGACAGAGCTGTCGGTTGATAAATTTACAGAGGCCGTAAATAAAATGATTCATGATAAAAAGTTTTACGCGCAGAAGAAAAAAGAAGCCATGCTTCACGCGAAAGAATGGGAATCATCCGCGATGGCAAAAAAAATGATTTCGCTTTACAGGGAAGCGATAGAGCAATACAATAATACAGCCGTTAAAAAGGAGAATTAAAGATGAAAAAAAGATTATTTTTGTTTTGTCTGGCGGCAGCGGCGGTTTTTATGATTTTTGCGTGTTCGAAAACTCCTGAAAAATTTAAGGTTACTATAATAGAAAAATTTGATTCGCATTGCGGTTCCTGCGCGCTTATGAATCCGATTATCGCGCAGGTTGAAAAAAAATATAAGGGAACAGTAAAAATAATCAAGTACGACCTTGGCAAGCCGGAAGATTATGAAGCTTCCAAGATTTACAATATAGACAGGATACCGGCTTTTGTTTTTCTGGATGAAAACGGAAATGAGTTCTTCAGGAACGCGGGCGTTATGGACCTTGCACAGATTGAGAACCTGCTTAAACAGCAGGGTATATCCGTCAAATGAAGGCAAATTCAGGCGCGCGACAGCCAAAGTTTAAAGGCGCTGTGCCAAAAGGCGCGGCTTCAGGTAATAAAATACGAAAGTTTGCGGCAAAAAATTTATTAAAAAGCACAAAAGGAAGGCAAAACTATGGCAAATAAAAATGAAAACGAACAGGCGGCAAAACTGCCGGCAGACAAAAGAAAAGACAATGAAATTGCGCGGCTAAAAAAAATAATAGCCGAAAAAAACATGGAAATAGAGACGCTTACCAAAATAAGCAAGACAATAGTATCCGGACAGTATTTGGAAGAAATACTTAACCTTGTGGCCACCTTAACAGCGCAGATGACAGATTCAAAAATATGTTCCATAATGCTTGTGGATGAAGAGAAACAGGAGCTTAAAATAATAGCCACGCAGTCGCTTAGCAAGGCGTACAGGGATAAAGGCCCCCTTAAAGTGGGTGAAGGCATTTCCGGATACGCGGTGCAGACAAAAAAACCTATAGCCGTATATGATATACAGGCTGAACCAAGGTATTATTATAAGGAAATAATGAAAAAAGAGGGCATGAAATCAATGCTTGCGGTGCCTATGGAAGTGCGCGGCAAGGTCATCGGTGTGATTGATGTCTATACGGTTGTTAAGCATAAATATACCTCTGAAGAAATAAGCATATTAAGCGCTGTTGCCAACCAGGCGGCTATCAGTATAGATAATATGAACTTAAAGGAAGAAGCGTTAATGGCAAAAGAGGCGCTTGAAACGCGCAAGTTAATAGAGCGCGCAAAGGGCGTTTTGATGAAAAACGGAAAATTGACAGAAGATGAAGCTTACAAGGCGATACACAAAAAGTCCATGGATTCCCGCAAAAGCATGAAAGAAATCGCGGAAGCCATCCTTTTGGCCTCGGAAATGCAGAAATAATTAAAGCATAAACTATAAGCAGATAAGCAATTAAGCATAAGCGAAATATTAAATAAAGGTTTGGCAGGAGCACCTTTTAAGGCGCGGCAGTTGGTTTTTTTGGAATGATTATTTAATGATTTGCAAACCATATCAGAATCTTGCGGACTGAAGACCTGCGTCTACCGGAACAAAACCTTCAAAATCAAAACTAAATCAACTGCCCCGGGCTAAAGCCCGCGGCTACCAAAACGAAATGTCTGACTCTCCGACCCTCCGACCCTCCGACCCACCGACCCACCGACCTTCCGACCTTCTGCCTTCCGCCCATAAACTTTTCTTGAATGTTTTTTATATTTTGTTATAATTTACCAATTGTAAAAAAAGCGTTTGGATACAAGGGCGTATCTTTTCGCGCTAAAATATCTTAGCCGGCACACCGATGTGCCTGCGGCAATGCTGCTGCGTAAGAAAAATTAATCAAAATGAAGCAGGAGGAACAAATGTCATACGTACAGAGTGTTATTGAAACAGTAAAAAAACGCAATCCGAATGAGCCTGAATTTTTACAGGCTGTAACGGAAGTCCTTGAATCACTGGAACCCGTAATCGCAAGAAACAAGAAATACGAAGATAACAACATACTTGAAAGAATCGTAGAACCGGAAAGGCAGATAATATTCAGGGTGCCGTGGATTGATGACAAAGGAAACGTACGCGTTAACCGCGGTTTCCGTTTTCAGTTTAACAGCGCAATCGGGCCATACAAAGGCGGAATCCGCTTACATCCTTCAGTAAACGCTTCCATCCTTAAGTTTTTAGGTTTTGAACAGGTTTTCAAAAACTCGCTTACCACTTTGCCGATGGGCGGGGCAAAAGGCGGTTCTGATTTTGACCCTAAAGGCAAATCTGATAACGAAGTTATGCGTTTCATACAGTCGTTTATGACGGAACTTTTCCGCCATATCGGGCCGGATACAGACGTACCCGCGGGCGATATCGGCACAGGCGCGCGTGAAATAGGATATATGTTCGGACAGTACAAAAGGCTTGCCAATGAATTCACAGGCGTGCTTACCGGAAAGAATTTAAAATGGGGCGGATCTTTAATACGCCCTGAAGCAACCGGATACGGCTGCGTTTATTTTGCCGAAGAAATGCTTAAGACGAAAAATGATTCAATTAAAGGCAAAACCTGCCTTGTTTCAGGTTCAGGCAACGTCGCGCAGTACACTGTTGAAAAGATTAACCAGCTTGGCGGAAAGGCAGTAACGCTTTCCGATTCAGACGGCACAATTTATGACAAAGACGGCATAACAGCCGAAAAGCTTGCTTTTGTTATGGAGCTTAAGAACGTGAAACGCGGACGTATTAAGGAATACGCGGATAAGTATAAATGCGAATATTTGGCAGGCAAAAGGCCGTGGGGAATTAAGGCGGACTGCGCGTTCCCAAGCGCCACTCAGAATGAAGTGGACGTTAACGACGCAAAAACCCTTATTGCAAACGGCTGTAAGCTTGTAAGCGAAGGCGCTAACATGCCTTCCACGCCGGAAGCAATTGAAGTTTATCTTTCAAACAAGATTCTTTACGGGCCGGGAAAAGCGGCAAACGCCGGCGGCGTTGCAACATCCGGCCTTGAAATGAGCCAGAATTCGCTCAGGCTTTCCTGGACACGCGAAGAAGTGGACCAGAGGCTTCACAACATTATGATTGCCATCCACAAACAGTGTATAAATGCTTCAACTGAATATGGACAGCCCGGCAACTATGTAATGGGAGCAAACATCGCAGGTTTTGTAAAAGTCGCGGATTCAATGATAGAGCAGGGAGTCTGCTAAGACAGATGTATTTAAAATGGGGGGTGGAAACACCCCCCATTTTTTTAAAAGATATCCGGAGGTTTAAATGTATAAAATTGTTGAAAAAAAAGCACTGACAAAAGATATAAAAATGCTGGCAGTTGAAGCGCCTGACGTGGTTTTTAACGCGAAAGCAGGCAACTTTTTTGTTGTTATCCCGGATGAAAAAGGCGAAAGAATACCTTTGACAATTTACGACTGGAACAGGGAAAAAGGCATATTATATATGATATTCCAGGAGATTGGACTGTCAACGATCAAACTTGGAAAATTAAATGTCGGCGATAATATTTACGCGGTGGCCGGCCCGTTTGGAAAGCACTTTCATTCAAAAAAATACGGTAAAGTGGCTGTCGTCGGCGGCGGAGTGGGCGTTCCCGCCATCTTCCCGATAGCAAGGCAGTTAAAACAGGACGGCAACAAAGTTTTTTCTATTATAGGATACAGGACAAAAGACCTTGTGATACTTGAAGAAGAAATGAAATCTGTTTCTGATGAACTATTGCTTGCGACAAACGACGGCTCTGCCGGGCAGAAAGGTTTTGTAACCGACATCCTGAAGAATCTTATAGAAAGCGAAAACAGGCCGGATCTTGTAGTGGCGGTAGGGCCTGTTGTTATGATGAAAGCCGTGTCAGAACTTACAAAAACATACAATGTACCGACCGTGGTAAGCTTAAACGCAATGATGGTTGACGCGACCGGAATGTGCGGAGGATGCAGGGTGACGGTGGGCGGCGAAGTAAAGTTCGCGTGCGTGGACGGCCCTGATTTTGACGGGCATAAAGTTGATTTTAACCAGCTTACAAGCAGGCTTGCGGCATATAAAGATGAGGAAAAAACATCGGCTGACCACCACTGCAGGCTTGATAAAGGAATCAAGGAGGCTTTCGATGGCAGAAAATAATATTCCAAAAACAAAAAGGCCGCGTATTAAAGTCAGGCAGCAGGAATCCGCGGACAGGATAAAGAATTTTAACGAAGTGCCTTTTGGATATAATGAAGAAGAAGCAATTGAAGAAGCAAGCCGCTGCCTTCAGTGCAAAAATCCAACATGCATTGCGGGATGCCCTGTAAATATCAATATTAAAAAATTCATCGGCCACATTGCGGAAAAAAATTATAAAGCTGCCATTGATACCATAAAAATAGATTCAAGCCTGCCTGCCGTATGCGGAAGGGTATGCCCTCAGGAAGAACAGTGTGAGCTTGCATGCGTAATGCAAAAGACAAAAAATCCCATCAACATAGGCGCGCTGGAACGTTTTGCCGCGGACTGGGAAGCTCAGAATTCAAAACCTGCGGCTGTTTCAGTTGAAAAAATTAAGGATAAAGACGGCAAACCGGTTAAAATTGCTGTCGCAGGCGCGGGACCGGCAGGCCTTACAGTTGCCGGGGATCTTGCGAAAATGGGTTATTCACCCGTAGTTTTTGAAGCCATGCACCTTGCAGGCGGCGTTTTAATTTACGGTATTCCGGAATTCCGCCTGCCCAAGACAATAGTTCAAAGGGAAGTTGATTATTTAAAAAGCCTTGGCGTTGAATTTAAGCTTAATGTGGCGGTGGGAAAATCATATACCGTGGATGACATATTTAAACTTGGATATAAAGCGCTTTTTATCGGCGTAGGCGCAGGAACACCAATGTTTCTTGGAATACCGGGGGAGCAGGCAAAAGGCGTGTATTCCGCTAATGAATTTTTAACAAGGATAAATGCCATGAAAGCTTACAGGTTTCCGGAATACGACACGCCTGCAAAACTTGGTAAAAAAGTGGCTGTTGTGGGCGCCGGCAACGTGGCAATGGATGCTGCAAGATGGTCGCGCAGGCTGCCGGGTGTTGAAGATGTTTACATCATATACAGGCGCTCTGAAGACGAAATGCCCGCAAGGACAGAAGAAAAAGAACGCGCAAAAGAAGAAGGCGTTATTTTTAAACTTCTTACCAACCCTGTCGCGGTAATTGAAAATGAGCAGGGCTGGGTAAAATCCATAAAGTGTATTAAAATGCAGCTTGGCGAGCCGGATGAATCCGGCAGAAGAAAACCCGTAACAGTACCGGGCTCTGAATTTGAAATAGAGGTTGATACTGTTATATCGGCGCTTGGAACAAAAGCCAACAAGCTTATGACGTCTGATGTTGCCGGGTTAAAACTTAATAAATGGGGATATATAGAAGCTGACGCGGAAACAGGCGCGACTTCGCTTCCGGGGATATTTGCCGGCGGCGATATTTCCACAGGTTCTTCAACCGTTATAGCGGCAATGGGAGCCGGAAAAAAAGCCGCAAAGGGAATTGATAATTATATAAAAAGCAGTATTCTAAAATAATTACTGTTTATAAACGGAGAAAACATGGCTGATGATTCTGTAATAGCTGTTGCTGCGGCAAACTTTGCGCATACATTTCCTTCGCAGGTTCTGGCATATATTTCCAAGTGCGTAAAACCGGGCCAGAATATTGCAAGGCTTCAGACATATGGGATGGCTGACGGAAACGATAAACTTTTAAAGTCGCTTGATAAAATAAGGCCTTCCGCGTTAATTGGCGTCAGTATTGATGTTCCGCCTTCAATTGTTGCCGAATACAGGTCTAAAAAGATTCCTGTAATTTTAATTGACGCGGAATGCGAAGGCGCATCTACGGTAACGACCGATAACCTTGCAGGAGGTTATATAGCGGGCAGTTATCTTGCAAAGTCAGGAAGAAAGAATATTGCTATCGTATCGGGAAGAATGAACGTTGAAGGCGGATTTAACGCCAAAAAACGTTATGCAGGATTTATTCAGGCCTTAAAGGAAAATAATCTGGGATTTAATCAGAAATTTCTTGCTGAAGTAATAAGTTATTCATATAACGAAGGCGCGGAGGCGATGCTGAAATTTGCCGCCGATGGAATACAGCCGGACGCGGTATTCTGCGCCGCCGGCGATATGTGCGCAATGGGTATTTTAAAATCAATTAGGGAGCTTAAACTGGCTGTCCCGGGTAATATAGCTCTTATAGGTTATGATGATATTGACGCTGCAAAAACATGTAAGCCTGCTCTGACCACAATCAGGCAGCCGATAGAAGAAATGGCGGTAAATGCATATATAATGGCCTCTGATGAAAAAGAAAGTTCACTTTTAAATCCGATAAAAAAAGTTTTTCGCCCGGAAATCGTCATTCGCGAATCCGCATAACAATTCCCGCCTTAAAGCGTAAAATTATAATGAGAAAAGAAACCATAAAAAAAAGAATGGCCGGGATAAGCATAAAATTTTCCTGCGTACAATGCGGGAGATGCTGCAGGGTGGGTTTTGTTTATTTAAAGAGCGGCGAAGCAAAAAAAATAGCTGATTTTTTATCCCTTTCACTGAAAGAGTTTAAAAAGCAATATACCATGTGGTTCTTGTGGCAGGGCAGGACTTTAAAATGGACTGATGAAGGCTCCTGTATTTTTCTAAAAAATAATAAATGTTCCATTTACTCCGTTCGGCCTTTTCAATGTTCCTCTTTTCCCATTTGGCCCGGGATTATAAAGGATAAAAGGGAATTGAACAGGGTAAAAAAGTACTGTAAAGGGCTGTAGAAAGTTAACAAGGGATAAGTGACAGGTAACAAGTAGCAGGTAGCAGCTGTAAGTTGTCAGTTGTCAGTTGTAAACTGTCAGCTGTTCTTAATCTTATTCCAGAAAAATTCAATGTGTTCGTTCATAAGATTTTCCATTACCTGTGTTTTTCTTTTAAGAAATTTAAGTACATTGTATTCTGTCAGCATTCCGATCAGGGTATAGAAGTATTCAAAGGCAAGAAGCTTGGGATCAAGGGCTTTAATAATTCTTCTTTTTACAAGCGTCCTGAAAATATTTTCATAGTACTTAATACGCATCCTGTGAAAATCAATGGAAAGAATTTCAAAGGCTTTATCATCCCTGTATTGCTGCATTGAAATAATGCGCCATGCCATTGCCATCAAAGGCTGTTCCATAACGCCCCTGAATTCCTGAAGGCATTTTTGCAGAAGGGAATGGCCGTCGTGTTCCGCAAGTATTGAATCGATCTGCGCGTCGGTTAATCTTGTTGCGTCTATATTTTCCGCAAAATAAAAATATATGTCATTAATAAGGTCTTCTTTGCTTAAATAGTGATGGTAAAGGGAGCTTTCTTTAATATTTATAGCGGATGTTATATCCCTTATGGAAACCCCGTAAAATCCGTTTTTTGAAAATAATTCAACGGCTGTCCTGAATATTTTATCTTTTGTTTCGCGCCCTTTGGCTGTAATCTTTTTATTGTTCTGCGTGTTGCTCATTTTTTCTCCTTGAAATTGTATTTCAAAAATACCGGTATATTATGCGTGTTAATAAAAAAATGTCAAATATATTTTTATATTGACAAAAAATAAGGCAGGGTGTATATAATAAGTCTAAATAACATATAGTTATTATAGTTCTTTTTGACTTAAAAAAATGCGCTTAAATTTACTTTTTTTTGTATGTCCAAGTGAACGATTTCACAAATGGTGTTAATTACTTAACGGTTATGTTTATTTTGGTATTGTTGGGTGAAAATTTTCACATTATTATATTATATCAGGAGGTAATAGTATGGCAATTAGCGGCAAAGTTGTAGAACTTGATTCAAAACTTGTCAGCTTTATTGACACTTGGAAAGGCAGGCCCGGCAGCGAAATTATGATACTTCATAAAGTACAGGAAGTATATGGTTATGTGCCGCGTGAAGTTGCAATGGAAATATCAAGAGAAATAGGTATTCCTTTGGCTAAAATTTACGGAATTATAACTTTTTACCATCTATTTAAACTTAAAAAACCCGGCAAAAACCAGATTTCCGTCTGCATGGGTACTGCCTGTTACTTAAAGGGCGGCAATGACCTTATAACGGAAATAGAACAGCTTCTTGGAGTTGGTGTAAATTCCACCAGTTCTGACGGCCTTTTTTCGCTTGAATTGGTACGCTGCGTGGGATGCTGCGGGCTGGCGCCTGTTATGGTTATAAACGGCAAAACTTACGGGAACCTTAAAAAGAATATGCTTCCTGAAATATTCGCGGAATACAGAAATAAAGAGGAGGGCAAAGCAAATGGCTAAAATGGCAAAGGGAGACCTTGAAAAATTCAGAAAGAATTATAAAAAAAGCGGCAACGGAGAAATTATGATTTCAATGGGCACCTGTGGAATTGCGGCCGGAGCTCTTGATGTCTATAAAGAAATGGAAGAAACTTTAAAAGCAAACGGAATTAACAATATAACGCTTGGCAAAACAGGATGCCTTGGAATGTGTTTCTGCGAACCGAACCTTTCTGTAAAGGTGGAAGGGATGCCGGAAATTTTTTATGGCAACGTTGATAAAACAATGGCTCATTCCATTATTACGGAACATGTTATGAAAAAACATATTTTAAAAAGCAATGTAATCTTTATGCCGTCAAAAGACACGGGCAGGAACATTTTTAAAGCAGCGGAGGCAAAATAATGGATAAAAAATATTTCTTTGTTTGGGAACCGGAAAAGTTAAAGCAAAACCAGATGTATAATGCTTTTTCAAAGGTGATTAACGAAAAAAATCTACAGGAAAAAGCCGAAGTCATAAAAAGCCTTTTTCTGGGCCTTACCGCTGATACGCCTGTTGTAAAAATTATGCCTGAAGGCAATATTTATAAAGGGTTTGCCGAATCCGATGTGGAAACGATAATTGACAACGCGTTAAACGGCAAAACAAGCAAATTTACATGCGAGTGCGGAAATAAGAATTCAAAAGTTCCGGAAGCTGACCCGCAGAGCAAGCAGTTTAAGATAGTATTAAGAAATGCCGGATATATCAATCCGGAATCAATAGAAGATTATATTATGCGCGGCGGATACAGCGCTGTTGAAAAAGCGGTATTCTCGATGACTCCGGATTCGCTTATTGCCGAAGTTAAAGCTTCGGGATTAAGGGGCAGGGGCGGCGCAGGTTTTCCGACCGGATTGAAGTGGGAGCTTACAAGGCGCGAAAAAGACCCGGTTAAGTATGTAATATGTAATGCTGATGAAGGCGATCCCGGTGCCTATATGGACAGAAGCATAATGGAAGGCGATCCGCACAACTTAATAGAAGGAATGATACTTGGCGGATATGCAATTGGAAGCAGCCAGGGTTTCATATATATCAGGGCTGAATATCCGCTTGCAATTGAAAGGCTTGAAAAAGCGCTTACAGCAGCAAGGGAAAAAGGGCTGCTTGGCAAAAACATCCTTGGTTCTGATTTCAGTTTTGACATTGAATTAAGATGGGGCGCGGGAGCGTTTGTATGCGGCGAAGAAACCGCTTTAATCGCCTCTGTTGAAGGCAAAAGGGGAAATCCAAGGCCAAGGCCGCCGTTTCCTTCTGTTTCAGGGCTTTGGAACAAACCCACGTTTATTAATAACGTAGAGACATGGGCCAATATACCCGTTATTGTTGAAAAAGGCGGAGCATGGTTTGCGACTATCGGAACAGAAAAATCCAAAGGGACCAAAGTATTTGCCGTTACGGGAAAAGTGAAAAATCCGGGCCTTGTGGAAGTTCCTATGGGCACCACAATCAGGGAAATTGTTTTTGATATATGCGGCGGGATAAATAACGGAAAAAAATATAAAGCTGTTCAGACGGGCGGCCCGTCCGGCGGCGTTATTCCGGAAAAATTCCTGGATATGCAGGTGGATTATGAAACGCTTCAGTCTATAGGTTCTATTATGGGCTCCGGCGGTCTTATTGTAATGGACGAAGACGATTGTATGGTTGATGTTAATAAATTTTACCTTCAGTTCTCTGTGGATGAATCATGCGGAAAGTGCGCGCCGTGCAGAATAGGCGGAAAGCAGATTCTTGAAATTCTTGAAAAAATCACCAAAGGTAACGGGGAAGAAAAAGACGTGGAAAAAATCAAAAGTATTGCAATGGCTATGCAAAAAGCATCGCTTTGCGCGCTTGGACAGACAACGCCAAATCCGGTAATGTCATCACTGATGTATTTTGAAGATGAATACATGCAGCATATTAAAGGCAAAAAGTGTTCAACCGGAAAATGTAAGGACCTTGTATCTTACACAATAATCAGCGACAAGTGCATAGGCTGCGGCCTTTGCGCCCAGCGCTGCCCTGTAACATGTATCAGCGGGGAAAAGAGAAAGCCTTATTTAATAGACCAATCAAAATGCATAAAGTGCGGCGAATGCTACGCGGTATGCAAATTCAATGCCGTGAGCAGAGGATAAGGAGGAACTTACATGATACAGGAAATTAACACAGGCAAAATGATAGATGTTGTTATAAACGGTGAAAAAGTTTCTATATATGAAGGGACAACAATACTTGATGCGGCGCGCAAGGTTAACGTAAAAATACCCACGCTTTGCAAACATCCGGATCTTGATGCCACGGCTTCCTGCGGAATCTGTGTTGTAAAAGTAAAAAACAACAGGAAACTTTTAAGGGCCTGCTGCACAAAGGCCGAACCGGGCATGGAAATAACAACGCATGATGGAGAACTTTTTGAAGTAAGAAAGAACGTGCTTGACCTGATTCTGGCCACACACCCTAATGAATGCCTGACCTGTTTAAGAAACCGCAATTGTGAACTTCAGACCCTTGCGGAAGAGTTTGGCATAAGGCAGCAGCCGTATAAAGCCATGGTAAAAGAACTTCCAAAAGACGTTTCCACAAAAGCGGTCACCCTTGACCCGCGTAAATGCATAGGGTGCGGCAGGTGTGTTGATGTCTGTCAGAATATCCAGAAGGTTCACGCTCTTGAATTCTTAGACAGGGGCTTTGATACAAGAATGGCTCCCGCAGGCGACATTGTACTTAAAGAAAGCCCGTGTATTAAGTGCGGACAATGCTCGGCTCACTGCCCGGTAGGCGCGCTTGTGGAATTTGATGAAGTATCAAACGTATGGGAAGCTTTAAGAAATCCCGAACTTCACTGCGTGGCACAGATAGCGCCCGCGGTAAGGGTGGCGTTTGGCGAAGGTTTTGGAATGGAGCCGGGAGAACTTGTAACAGGCAAAATGTACGCGCTGTTAAGAAAACTTGGTTTTAAAGCGGCGTTTGACACAAACTTTGCCGCTGACCTTACCATAATGGAAGAAGGGTCGGAATTTGTAAAGAAGCTTACGACAGAGCCTAAATCTCTGCCCCTTATCACTTCCTGCTGCCCGGCATGGGTTGACTTCCTGGAAAAGTATTATCCTGATTTAATTGAGCATTTCTCTACATGTAAATCACCGCATGAAATGTTAGGGGCGCTTGCAAAGACTTACTACGCGCAGAAAATAGGCGTTGATCCTTCAAAAGTATTCGTTGTGTCAATAATGCCGTGTACCGCAAAAAAGTATGAAGTTCAGCGTTCCGAAGACATGAAATCCAGCGGTTATCAGGATGTTGACATTTCCCTTACCACAAGGGAATTTGTAAGGATGACAAAATCAAGCGGTATAGATTTTAAATCGCTAAAACCTGAAAATGTTGATTCAATGCTTGGCACGTATACAGGCGCAGGCACAATTTTCGGCGCAACAGGCGGCGTTATGGAAGCCGCTATAAGGACAGCTTATTTTCTTGTTACCGGTAAAAACCTTGGAACCCTTGATGTTGAAGCTGTAAGGGGATTAAAGGGTATCAAAACGGGTGTTGTTGATGTTCAGGGGACAAAGGTAAGGGTTGCCGTGGCTCATGGAACCGGCAATGTAAGGACGCTTATGGATGAATTAAGGGAAGCAAAAGCGCAGGGCAAACCTATGCCTTATGACTTTATTGAAGTAATGGCGTGCGAAGGCGGATGTATAGCAGGCGGAGGCCAGCCGTACATGGTAAGCAATGAATTAAGAAGGCAGAGGACTGCCGGTATATACAAGGATGACAAGGAATGTGCTATCAGAGTATCCCATGAAAATCCGGATATTAAACGTCTGTATGATGAATTCCTTGAAAAACCTTTAAGCCACAAGTCACACAAGCTGCTTCATACACATTATGTGTCAAGGCCGCTGTATTACAAATAAATATGTTTTTTCAAAAAGGGCGGCTTAACAGCCGCCCTTTTTTTTATTTTCACCGGTATTTTTTCCGGAGTTTATGATATACTACTAAACAAGTGATATATATCAAAAATAAGCCGGTGCATTATGAGAACTGAAAAAGATTTTATAGGGGAAGTTCAGATTCCGGATAGCGCGCTTTACGGTATTAATGCCGCAAGGGCGCTGGAAAATTTTGGTAATTTCGCTGAAGGCACAGACCCTGTGTTCATAAAATCATTCCTAATGGTAAAGAAGGCGTGCGCGCTTGCAAGCCATGAAAACGGATACCTGTCAGATATAAAAACCAAAATGATAACCGATGCCGTGGATGTATTGCTAAGCGGGGATGATAACGGCGGTATAATTGTTAACCCTTTGTCGGGCGGCGCGGGTACGCCCCTGAATATGAACATAAACGAACTTATAGCAAACAAAGCGCTTGTTCTAAGCGGCCATAAGCCGGGGGATTATCATATTTTAAGCCCTGTGGATGATGTCAACCTGCACCAGTCCACTAACGACACATATCCTTCCGCCTTTAAAACGGCGGTGATGTTTTATTTAAAAGAGCTTGAACCCGCGCTTGCGTCCCTGCAGGAATCTTTACAGGAAAAAGAAAAAGAGTATTGTGACACAGTTAAGCTTGGCAGGACAGAACTTATGGACGCGCTGCCGATGACCGTGGGTATGCAGTTTTCAGCGTACGCGGAAGCCATAGCGCGCGACCGCTGGCGGGTATTTAAGGCAAATGAAAGGATAAAGACTTTAAACCTTGGCGGCACGGCGATAGGCACGGGTTTTAACGCGCCGCAGCGGTATATATTTTCTGTCGTTAATGAACTCCGTGAAATTACCGGCCTTAACATCAGCAGGGCGGAAAACCTTGTTGATGCCACGCAGAATCTTGATGCCGTAGTTGAAACCATGGCAATTATAAAAACGGCAGCGGTTAACCTTATGAAAATCGCGGGCGATTTAAGGCTGCAGTCCTGCGGACCGGAAGGCGGAATAGGGGAATTTATCCTGCCTGCGGTTCAGGAAGGTTCATCCATTATGCCGGGGAAAGTTAATCCCGTTATACCGGAATTTGTACAGCAGGTTTCAATGCTTATCATGGGCAATGACGCTGTAATATCCAATGCCGCGTCACAGGGAAGCCTGGAGCTTAACCAGTTTTATCCCCTTGTGGCAACCTTAAGCTTAAAAAATCTGCGGATGCTTACCCATTCAGTAAAGCTGTTTGACCGGGGATGTATCAAAGGTTTAAAACTGAACAGGGAAAAAATTGCCGCAAACTTGTCATCTTCGGTCGCGGTTTTAACCTACCTTAGTCAGTACATTGGGCATGATAAAGCCGCCGGTTTTTATCTTAGGTATAAGAACGGCGAAAAGGATATAAAAAAGATGGTTACAGAGTCCGGAATAATGGATAATAAGACCTACGATGAACTTGTGAATTCCAACAGCTTTAAAATGACAGGGTTAAAGGACGGCGGCAAATGAACCGGACACCGGTGGCTAACAGGTTACAGATAGGGATTTTTGGAAGGCGCAATGCGGGTAAATCCAGCCTTATTAACGCCCTTACAGGGCAAAATACGGCCATTGTTGACACCACCCCCGGTACTACCACTGACCCGGTGGGAAAGGCCATGGAAATAGCCGGTATAGGCCCTGTATTCATTTACGATACTGCGGGCATAGATGACGAAGGCGATTTGGGTTTAAAGAGGGTGGCAAGGACCAAAGAAGTTATCCACAAAATAAATCTGGCAATTGTTGTGACCACGTTTTCCACATTTGATAAGCTTGAACTTGACCTGATAGACGAGCTAAAAAAATCTACTGACGTTATAGTAGTTTTCAACAAAAATGACATTGATGTAATAGATAAAGAAAAAGAAAATACCATAAAACAAAAGGGAATATCCTTTATTTCTTTAAGTTGTACAACAGGTAATAATATTGAAGAATTAAGAAAGTTACTGGTACAGACGGGTTCAAAAATACATGTGGAAAACTCCACTATCATAGGGGATTTGATAAAACAGGGTGATGTTGTAATGCTTGTGGTGCCAATTGACCTTGGCGCCCCAAAAGGCAGGCTTATACTGCCGCAGGTTCAGGTTATAAGGGACATTCTGGATAATGACGCTGTGGCGGTTACGGTAAAAGAAAGGGAGCTTGTTCACGCCATGGCTGAACTAAAAAAACCTCCGGCGCTGGTTATCTGCGACTCCCAGGTAATACTTAAAGTGTCAGGGGATGTGCCTGATTCAATTCCGCTTACCACGTTTTCCATACTGTTCTCACGTTTAAAGGGTGACTTTAAGGAATTTGTAAACGGCACAAGGCATATAGATAAACTTAAAGACGGCGACAGGGTTTTAATAATGGAAGCGTGCACTCACCACGCCCAGTCAGATGATATAGGACGTGTAAAGATTCCGCGGTGGATAAGGCAGTACACAGGTAAAAATCTTGAATTTGATACTGTGGCCGGCCCGTATATGGACAAAGACCTTTCAAAGTATAATCTGATTATATCCTGCGGCGCGTGCATGATTAACCGCAAAGAGATGCTGTCCAGGATAGATTCATCCAGAACGGTATCAATACCGATAACCAATTACGGAATGGCAATATCATTTACGCAGGGTGTGTTTGAAAGGGTTGTAAAACCTTTTAAAGAATTATAAAGGAGCGGTAAAATGGAAGAGTTAATAAACAGGTTAAAAAGCGGTACGTACACAAAGGATGACCTTGTATCGGCGCTTAATATTCCGGATGAAGAAAAGTTTATGCCTTTGTTTAACCTTTCAGAGCAGATATGCGAAGAATATTTTGGAAAAGGCGTGTTTATAAGGGGTATCATAGAATATTCCAATAAGTGCAGGAAGAACTGCAATTATTGCGGCATAAGGCGCGGCAATGAAAAGGTTTTAAGGTATCTGATTAAGCCTGAAGAGATATATAAAGTGGCGGAAAAACTTAAAGCGCAGGGCGTAATGACCCTTGTGCTTCAGGGCGGAGAGGACGCGGAATCTGACCCTATGCTGCTTGATGTGATAAAACAGATACGTACAAAATATGAAATGGCAATCACCATTTCAATCGGCGAGAGGCCCTTTGAGGTTTACAAACAGTTTAAAGAAGCCGGCGCGGACAGGTTCCTTTTAAGGATAGAAACAACAAATCCTGTCCTGTTTAAAGCACTGCATCCGGATGATGACCTGGAATACAGGAAAAAGTGCCTTCTTTGGCTTAAGGAGCTTGGTTATCAAGTGGGGACAGGGATAATGACGGGTCTGCCGGGTCAGACAATGGAAATGATAGCAGGCGACCTTTTGTATTTTAAAGAGCTTCAGCCGGCTATGCTTGGCATAGGCCCGTTTTTGCCGCACGAAGATACGCCTTTGGGTAATGAAAAGCCCAAAGAGCTTTTTTTGACCCTAAAAGTACTGGCGCTTATACGTATTATGCTAAAAAACGTAAACCTGCCTGCCACCACGGCAATGGGCACGCTGGATAAGGACGGCAGGAAAAAAGCCATGATGTACGGGGCTAATGTGTTCATGCCAAACTATACGCCTGCGCCATACAGGGAAAGTTATCTTTTGTATGACAATAAGATTTGCGTAAAAGAGGACTGCAGCAACCTGTGCGCCGGCGGTATAATAAAATCCGCGGGTAAGTTTGTGGCTCAGGGCAGGGGAGATTATAAGAGTTTTTAGCTTTTGACGCGGGGTTATAATTTTCTATTGTAAAGACGTACCATGGTACATCTCGCTGTTAATTTTTTTGAAACAAGGCGTAATATATTACGCCTCTGCGATAAAATCCAAAACCGTAATTTAATTAACGGCGTGGTGCGGAATACAAATCCGTATTTTTTTACGAATAAAAATTCAAAGGAATATAAGCGAACAATGGATAAAAAAATCAAAGTTATCATAAGTTTGGCCTCCATATACCTGCTTTGGAGCACCACGTATATAGCCATTAAGTACGCGATTACCGGAGTGCCGCCGCTTTTAATGTGCGGTATAAGGTTCTTAATTGCAGGCGTTATTACCTATCTGTATCTTATTTTTCGGGGAGAAAAGCATCCGTCTTTGAAAGACTGGGGTGCCTGCGCTGTTTCCGG